>PUNN01000025.1 GCA_003552605.1 Phycisphaeraceae bacterium | reverse complement strand
TCGCGCACGCTGCCGTCACTGCGGTCGCCCTACGGGCTCCCTACGTGACGGCAGCGTGAACCCCGCGCCGAGTCCACCTTAACCGACCCCTCGGCGCGCCCAGCGCATGGGGAGCGGCTCAGCCTGAGCCCACGGTCACGGACCCTCATGGCCATCGGCTGCAGACACCCCCGGAAGCCGCTGACCATGCCACCCTTTTTTTGCGGCCCCATGCGTTTGGATGCATGACATGCCCCGCGGGCATTTTTCTCCCTCTCCCTTCGGGACAGGGCCGGGGTGAGGGGGTCGGGGCGAGGGGAGCTCAGTGCAAACGCCCAAATGCTTCATGTGCCGTCTTTCCCGCCTCATGGGGGCCGGCCCTCGGTTCAGCCGCGGTACGACCGGCACGAATCTACCCTCACCCCAGCCCTCTCCCGAGGGGAGAGGGAGCAAGAGCCTTCCGCGGCGCGTGTCATGCACCCTTCGCCCTGGGCCTGCGGGTTGACGCCGCGCAGCGTTGAACCTGCTGGTGTATGCTCTCGCGTTTGCCCCGCAGCGCGAGCGGATACCCCGACCCATGAGTGAGACACACAAAATCGAACTGCCCCCGGGTGTTCGCGGCAAGCTGGTGCCGATCCTCGACTTCGGGTCGCAGTACGCGCAGCTTATCGCCCGGCGCGTCCGCGAGGCGGGTGTGTTCAGCCTGCTGGTGCGACCGGACACGCCGCTTGAAGCTCTGGCCGAGCTCGAGCCGCGCGGGCTGATCCTTTCCGGTGGCCCGGGAAGCGTTTACGAAGAGGGTGCCCCGCGGTGCGATCCGCGGCTTTTCGAGCTCGGTGTGCCGGTGCTGGGCATCTGCTACGGCATGCAGATCGCCTGCCAGTTGCTCGGGGCTGGTGTCGGCGGGGCACAGTTGCGCGAGTATGGCCGGGCGGGGCTGGACGTGATCGAGCCGCAGCCGCTGTTCGAGGGGATTCCGGGGCACACGACCGTCTGGATGAGCCACGGTGACCAGGTGGATGCGCTCGGTGATGACTTCATCGCCCTCGCACGGACGGCCAACTGTCCCTTCGCCGCGGTGCGCCACCGGTCACAGCCGTTCTACGGTGTGCAGTTCCACCCCGAGGTGACGCATACGCCCCACGGCATCGACATCCTGCGTAACTTCCTGACCAATGTCTGCCAGTGCCCGACAAGCTGGCGGATGTCGGACTTCGTCGAGGCCCAGTCGCGGGAGATTCGCGAGGCGGTGGGCGATTCGCGGGTGATCTGCGGCCTGTCGGGTGGTGTGGATTCCTCCGTCGTCGCCGCGCTGCTTGCCCGGGCGATCGGGCCGCAGCTTACGTGTGTCTTTGTCGACAACGGGCTGCTTCGCAAAGGTGAGCGCACGCTGGTGGAGCATACCTTCCGCGGGCACTTCGATGTGGACCTGCGCGTGGTGGATGCCGCCGATGCCTTCCTTGGCGACCTTGCGGGGGTGACCGATCCGCAGGAGAAGCGGCGCCGCATCGGCCACCGGTTCATCGAGGTGTTCAAGCAGACGGCACGTGATATCCCCGATGCCCGTTATCTCGCCCAGGGCACGCTTTATCCGGACGTGATCGAAAGCGGTCAGGGTTACTCCGGCGCGGCGGCGAACATCAAGCTGCACCACAATGTCGGCGGGCTGCCGGCCGAACTCGGCTTCGATCTCATCGAGCCGCTGCGCAGCCTGTTCAAGGATGAAGTGCGACGGCTCGGCGAGGTGCTCGGCCTGCCCGAGCAGATCGTCTGGCGACACCCCTTCCCCGGCCCGGGTCTTTCAGTGCGCATTCTCGGTGAAGTCACCCGTGAAAAGCTGGACCTGCTGCGCGATTGTGATGAGATCCTGCTCGAGGAGATCGTGGCCAACCAGCTCTACCGCCGCACGAGCCAGGTCTTCGCCGTGCTGCTGCCGGTCAAGGCCGTGGGAGTGATGGGCGATGGGCGTACTTATGAAAGCGTGGTGGCGCTTCGCGCCGTCGAGACGCAGGACTTCATGACCGCCGACTGGGCGCGTATTCCCTACGATGTGCTCGCGACGATCTCTTCACGAATCATCAACGAGGTGCGCGGGGTCAACCGCGTGGTTTACGACATATCGAGCAAGCCGCCGGCCACGATCGAGTGGGAATAACGAGGCGGCCTGCCTGGTGTTTACATCACATTTGTGCGTGGGATCGAAATCAGTCCACTGATATGCCGTGTGGCATGCGCGCTGCATCGCGCATGAGCGGGTCTGATGCGCCCGCCCGGCGGCCTGTTACGGGCGCGTGACGATGTGCATCGCAATCTTGTCGTTTCACTCAAGTGTCCCCGGGTTCGACCCGAAAGATAAGACTGTCAGCCACGCAAGGCACGACCCCGGCAGACCGCGGCAAAAGCCCCGGGAGCCCGGGCCGCACCGGCTGGCACCATCGCCACCGAGTGGGCGGAGCGGAGGAAGAAGGTCCCGCGGACGGACGGCGCGGGAACGTAAGCGGATGGACCGGCCGGGCCCGCGCCCGGCCGGTCTGTCATTTTCACTGCAGCGATGAGCCCGACTGCGCAGCCCCGCTGCCCGCACGATCACGCAGCCACCGCCATGCGGCCGACAGCGCCGGCCGGTCCACCGGCCACAGGCAGAGGTCGGTTCGGTGGCGTGTCTGCATCAGCAGTTGCCGCAGCAGCACCGTGCCCGCCGCGCCGAGCCAGAACCCCACAACCACATCACTCGGGTAGTGAACGCCGATAATGCATCGCGTCCACGCGATGGCGACGCCCACCGGCACCCACAACCACCACCCTCGCGGCAGCACGATGCAGAGCACCGCGGTCAATGCCCCGGCGACACAGGCGTGGCCGGAGGGAAATGAGGCGAAGTCGTAGGTGTCGAAAGCCAGCGGTTTCATGACCAGCGGGCCGGCCTCGATCAGCCAGCCTTCGCTCGCGGCGTTGGCCCCGGCGAGTTCGGCTGCTTCCCGCGGCCGGGCGCGGCCGATAAGCAACTTGGGCACCTGTACGGCGATGCCCGTGCCGGCGATCGAAGCGAAGGCCCATACCACGATCACCGTCAACCGCTGCCACCAAGCGGCGATCGCCCGCAGCGGCCGCGGCCAAGCATCGGCCATCGTTTCATCCCTACCGGCCCCCGTTCTCACGCCGAAACGCCACCGGACAAGCAGCAGCACGCCGATGCCGGTGATCCCTGCAACGCCCAGCGGAAACAGCAGCCAGTCCGACCGGCCGAAATGCGTCAACCATTCGGCCCACACCTGCACCGGATGGTCATCGGGCATCGCCCGCGCCGAGGCGATCACCGGGGCATCGGCCAGCAACAGCGCCATCAGCGCCAGCACCCCCATGACCGCCACAGCGCGCCCATGCGTCCACGCCGCGATCCGCCATGGCTGGAAGATGTAGGACACCATTCACTCCTGTGGCCACAGGCGCCGATCCGTGGCGGCCGTGGCGAAGCGGGGATGGTAACATTGCCCCGCCGGCACGGACGTCCGAGGGTGAACTGTTCCCCGCGAGGGTGGATGGTCGACATCGAGAAGGGGCAGGTCGCCGGTGGGTGGCGCTGCCGGGCCGGCCGCTGTCGGCGCGGTCGCCCATGGCTTCCCGGCCGAGCCGTCGGAGTGACCCATGGCAGACGTCTCCGTCATCATCCCGTCCCATAACGTCCGCCATTACATCGGGCCGTGCCTCGAGTCCATCCTTGCCCAGACCGAGCCGGTGCGCGAGGTCATCATAATTGATGATTCGAGTGATGGCAGCCACGAGGTGATCACACCATACGTTGAGAGTAGCGGGGGGGTGGTCAAACTCGAGCGGGTCGAGCCGTGCAACGTGTCGCAGGCTCGCAACATCGGCCTCGCCCGCGCTACCGGCAGCCTCATCGCCTACCTCGATGCCGATGATCTGTGGATGCCTGAGAAGATCGAAAGACAGGTCGCGGTGCTCGAGGCCCACCCCGAGGCCGTGGCGAGCCACACGGGGTTGTTGTTCTTCCGCGAGTCGCTCGATGATGAAGGCCGCCGCGAGTGGGACCGCATCGCCGATGACCCGACGGTGGCCGACATCATCCTGATGCAGGCGGTGCCCGCCTCGACGGTGCTCGTCCGCCGCGATGCCCTCGATGGTGTAACCTTCGATGAAAGTTCCGGCCACGGTGAGGACACCATCTGGGCGGCTTCGTTGCGGTTGAAGGGGCGCTGGCGCCTGGCCGAAGGGCCACTGACCGCCCGGCGGCTGCACGACACACAGGTGACGCGCTCGTCCTGGCATGGCATCTATCACAGCGAGACGCGGGCCCGCTGGGTGCGCGAGCACGTCGGGCAGATTGGTGAGGATGTCGCGGCGGAGATCGAAGACCGCATCGGCCGGCAGGTGATCGAGATGCTCGATCGGCAGTACTGGAACCGCCACGTGCATGGATTGCGTGAACTCTGCGAGCGTGCCCGCCGCAGCTTCCCCGACCACTTCGCCCGCAGCACCCTCGCCCACCGCCGCATCTGGCCACGATGGGTGTACAACATTACCGACCGCCTCCGCGGTGGGGGGAGGTGAGTTTGCAATACCTCAAGCAGCGTGACCGGCGCTAAGCCGCAACGGCAACAGCTTGATGGCCGCTGCCACTGGCGACCGGTTCACCGGTGCCGGGTGGATCGGAGGGCAGGCCAAAAAGGCAACCGTCCCTTTGGCGTTGCAGCAAATCGAGAGAGAGCTTCCGATTCGCGCCCGCGGTTCTATCCCCCGTCCCGGGCTTTTGCCCCGGACTCAGCCTCCATCGCGTTGAGCCGCTCCTCGCAGAGCATGTGGATCATCAGCGCTTCACCGGCCTCCAAGGAAGCATGGTGGAAGCCGGGGCGGCCGTCGAGGATGCCGAGGCGCAGCAGGTAAAGGTCGATGAAACGCCACAGCGGCCGCAGTGCGCTCCACCAGCGCAGCGGCCGGGCCGCGGTCGCCAGTCGCCGTGCCCGGGCGATGCTTCGCTCCTCAGCGCGGCGGATTTGAAGTGCAATCCGCTGTTCTGCCGCCTCCGTCTCGATCCGCCACAGCGGGGCCTCGAGCCGATCCACCCGCCCTTGGCTGCGGCAGCAGAGCGAGGGGCGATCGCCACCGTCAGCCCACCTCGCCACTTCGCGGCGGACCAGCCGCACCGGCGCGACCGAGCGAACACCCCCGTGACGCAATGCGCGGCCGAGCAGCGCCTCGTTCCGGGGAATCCTGTAAGCCCAGGCACCGGCCGGTGAGGCCATCGCCTGCCGGATGGCCTCACGCAGCGCAGGGTTGATGCGCTCGTGCGGTTTCAGAAGCAGCACCCATTCACCCTTCACACACGGCTCCGTGATCGGCTCACCTGCGCGCGGCGCCGGGTGAACCACGGCGCTGCGTTCACCGAGACAACTCCGGCCGTCGTGTTCGCTCGCTACGACCACGGGACGACCGATCCTCTGCGCATGGGCGAGAGCGGCATCCACCACCGGGCCCGGTTCGTTGGTGGGAATCAGCACATCCAGTCCCGGCAATGGGGCGGTACCGGACAACTGGATGGACTCGTTTCCTGCCGAGGGATAGTCATTGCCGGATGCGGCATTGCCATCCCGGCCTCCCAGTTCCTGCATCTTCAGCTCGATCCAGTGTTCGTACAAGGCGATCATCGCCGCGTAGGCGATCCCGGGTTTGCCGTCGAGCAGCCCACGATTCAATAGCAGGACTTGCAGCGACCGCAACAGCCCGCGGCAGGGAAGGTGGAATGTCAAGTTCTTGAAGGCCTGCCGTCGCCATAGCCGGTCACGGCTGAAGAGGCGACGGAGCTGATGCAGCACAGCCTGCCGGCCCCCGTTGCGCTGCTTCAATCCCTCGACCGCCTCGAGGGTGGAATAGCTGTTGTGCTTATAGAACCAGTGGGCGAGGCCCTTGTTGAAGCTGTAGTGCAGAAACTGGTTTTCGAGGTAACCATGTGCGCCATCGAGACCTTCCGGGCGCGGGTTGACCGCACGGCTGAATTGCACTTTGCCCGGCTTGAAGAGGCGCAAGACCATTGCCGGCGCCATCGCGCGCTGCAACCATCGCCCGTAAAAGTGGTTGCGCGGTGCGCAGTAGAACCCGATGCGTTGCTCGTCCGGATTGGCGGCGATCGACAGGATTTCGTCCCGCAGCGCGGGGGTCATGCGCTCATCGGCGTCGAGGTTGAACACCCACGAATGCTTGAAGGGAATGTTCGACTGCGCCCAGTTGTGCTGTGCCGACCAGTTGTCAAGCTCGCGATGGTAGATGCGCGCCTCGCGGGCGCGTGCCAACTCCACCGTCCGGTCCGTACTTCCTGAATCAAGCACAACCACATCATCGCACCACGAGATGGAATCGAGGCACGCTTCAATGTTGACCTGTTCGTTGAGCGTCAGGAGCAACACGGATACGGACATCGGTGTCAGAGTAGCAAGATCCGAAACGTGGATCAAACACGGTCAGTTGCCAAGGACCATGTCAGGTGCATGACACATATCGCAGGATGTGTCTTTCTCCCTCTCCCTTGGGGAGAGGGCTGGGGTGAGGGGAGACTCGGTATGAACGCCCGAACCTTTCATGCACCGCCCTTGCCGCCTCATGCGGGGGGCGGTCCTCGGCTCAGCCGCGGCACGGCCGGCACGAATCTGCCCTCACCCCCGGCCCCCTCCAGGCCCCGGAGATGATGGGAGGGGGCAAGAGTTGCTCCCCCGCATGGGTCATGCACCCCGCCCTGGAAAAGTTCGCAAGGCGAACGCATGTAGATGCTAAACCGGGTGGCATGGTCAGCGGCTGTCCGCAGCCGATGGCCATGGCGGCCTGTGATTGGGGGTTCGCCGCATGGCCATCAGCCGCCCCCGGAAAGACGGCTGCTGACCATGCCACCCGAGCTACATGCGTTTGCCCTGGAAAAATTCGCCGCTCCCTTGACGTTCGTACTATTTTAGGGTAACGTATATTGAACATAGCCCGCCGCGGAATTGTGGCGGGTTTGGGCCCGGCGGTCCGATGGGGTAAAATAGCGGAGACGGGGGCCCAAGATGTTGGGCCCGGACACGGATGGACCTCAACGGAAAGGATTCCAACATGACAACGCCTGTCATGATGATCGGCCCCGGCGGCGACTTCGTCACCCGCTATGAGCCCCACGGAAACGACCTGGTCCCGCGAGAAGGCAGCTCGGTTCAAACCCCGCCCGACCCGTCCGCCGCGAATCGGCGAAACGGGGGGCGGGTGAGTGTGGCTGACCTTGTAATGGCCAGAGCAAGCGAAAGCTGGCCGAAGCGGCTGTGGCGTTGGCTTAAGGGCCGTTCTGCCCCTGCACCTGCGGCGCAGGCGCCGCTGAGTGCCGCCGCCGTGGCACGGCTCTGCTCGCGGCGGAAGCAGCCCGCGGCGACGGGCGAGCCGAGAAGACACAGTGCGCGCGGCAGCGCCAGCCGTCGTGCGGATGCCCTCGGCGTGGCGCCGGCCATCAGCGGCTGCGGTCAGGCGAAAGTGACACGGCCGGAAGCGGCCGGTGGCGCGGCGACGCCTCGCCACCCCCGTGGCCGTGATGTCGGGCCGGGTGCCGTTGCCACACGGGGTAGCCGCGATAACCGGCTTCGTGATGCTGCGGTTGCGGTGAATGCGGCCAACAGCCCACGAAGCGACGATGAGGTCGCCAGCGCAACGGGCACACCATCGGAGGCGCTACAGGCCACCGCCCGGGTGCCTCAGCGCGTGTCGGTCGTCCAGCCTGTGGCGAGACAGCCGATCCGCCCCGGTCGCGGCGGGCATACCACCGGGGCGGGGCGAGGCGGCAGCGGCGGTGGACTTTCAGTCCGGGCACCGCATCCGGACCTCGTGCCGAGTTGTCCGCCCCCAGCCGCGCGGCGTCCCGCCGCGATGGTGGGCACAACCCCGCTCCCGGCCGGGCACGGCCACGCAGGCATCCCCATGGAGTCGAATCATCATGAGCAATCAGAACCTCACGCCCAAGCAACTGAAGATCCTCACGCGCATCCGCGACCTGCGGCTGGCCAACGGCTACTCCCCGACGATGCAGGAACTCGCCGACGAACTGGGCATCAGCAAGGTCACCGTGTTCGATCACGTCGAAGCCCTGCTCCGCAAAGGCGCGTTGCGGCGGTCGCCGCACAGGGCTCGCTCTTTGGAGGTTGACCCGCGGTTCAGCCTGCCCGATGAGGCCGCCCCCGGACGCGTCCCACTGGTCGGCCGCATTGCCGCCGGTGCCCCGATCGAAGCCGTCGAGGACCGCGAACTGCTTGATGTGTCGGAACTGGTCAAACCCGGCGGCCGACTCGGCAAGCACAAGGCGGAGCTTTTCGCGCTGCAAGTCGCCGGCGACTCGATGATCGATGCCGGCATCCTCGATGGCGACTATGTCATCTGCGAGCAGCGCAACACCGCGCGTAACGGTGAAACCGTGGTCGCCCTGATCGACAACGAAGAGGCCACGTTGAAAAAGTTCTACCGCAAGCGAGGCCGCATCCACCTCGAACCGGCCAACCCCGCCTACGAGCCGATCATCGTCGATGAATGCCAGGTTCAGGGCATCGTGGTCGGCCTCGTCCGCCGCTACCACCATTGATGTCACAATTGACAGGCGAGGGGTTTGGCCAGCAGCGCAGCGGCCGGGCCGGAATGCGGGGGGAGCAGCCGGGGCGTTACTGCTCGGCGTGGGATGACAGCGGTGTGGGATCGATGTAGATGCGATAGTCCTCGATCAGGCCGGACTCACCCGTGCGCATGATGTTGGCAAAGGGCAGTTCGATCACCCGGCTGTCCGGAAGGTGATAGACCACGCGGCCTTCGACGATGATGCGGTCGGCGATGCGGGCGGTAAAGTCAAGGTGGTGCTCGATATGGTCGAGCGTGGCGAAGAAGGCCCGGGCTGCTTCGCCGATCTGGGCATGGCCGACCGCGGCGGGGCCGCTGCCATAACGGAAACGCGCCGCCGGGGCGAGGAAGGCGAGAAAGCCCTCGACGTCCTTGGCATCAATGGCTGCAAAGAGTTGCGACACCCAGTCCAAAGCGGGCGCGTGGCTCATCACACACTCCTTCCCTCGCTCGCTCAGGCCATGGTTACCTGCGGTGCCTGCCGCGCGCATGCATTCTGCACTTCGAAGTATTCCCCTGCCTCGAAGCCGAACATCTGTGCGACGAGGCTTGAGGGGAACATCTGCACCCGGTTGTTGAGGTCACGGACATTGGCGTTGTAGAACCGCCGCGCCGCCTGGATGCGGTCCTCGGTATTGACCAGTTCCTGCTGAAGCTGGAGAAAATGCTCGCTGGCCTTCAGATCCGGGTATTTCTCCACCACCGCGAACAGGTGCTGAAGCGCGCCGACGAGCTGGTTCTCATCGCGCGACTGGCTTCCCGCCGAACCGGTCGAGGCTACCGCCTGCTGCCGTGCGCGGATCACCTCCTCCAGCACCGCCTGCTCGTGTGCGGCGTAGCCGCGGACGGTCTCGACGAGGTTCGGGATGAGGTTGTACCGCCGTTTCAACTCCGTATCGATGCCCGACCAACTCTCGGCCACATGCTGCCGCAGACGCACGAGGGCGTTGTACGTGCCGATGAACCACAACAGCGGCACCCCCACAACCACCACGATCACGACCAGCGGGATGAGCGTCTCAGCGGGCAACGGCGACCTCCCCGTCTATCTGCTGCTGGCGCACGTAATCGGGCAACTGATCGAGCAGCCCTTCGATCACCGTCACCGCATCCTCGAACTCCTCCGGCTTGAATCGCCGGTCGCGCCAGGCAATGCCGTGATGATGGTCGAACTCGATGCTGAACCGCGGCTTTTCCAGCAGGAACTGCATCGCCCGCGTATGCAGCACATCGAAGGCCCACCGCCGGTTGGGCGCCTTGACGGTGAATGCCCTGTTGAACTCGGCCGACTCGAAGCTGATGTCCTCGAAACCGAAGAAGGAGGCAATGCTGTCGAAGAAGCTGCGGGAACGGATCACCAGCGGCTGCACGGGAAACTTCGTGCGGACGATCACCGCGCTGAAGTAATGATGATTCGTCTGTCTGCCGCCCTTTCGCCTCGATGAATACGTCTCGTAGTGATAGTCGAAGGCGAGTATCTCCCGCCCGCCCCAGTCGCCGCTGATGACGTTGTAGGCATAGCGGTTCGAGCCCTGGTGCAGCGGGTGGAAGTCGGGAAAGCGGCGTTCGAGATCGCGGTGCCGGCTGGCATCGAAGCGAAGGCCGTTCTCGCTCGCCCATTGCGACATCGCCTCACGGCGCCTGCGTTCGTACATCGCCCCGATGATCGCCGCAATGATCCCTACGACGACCACGATGCCGAGGACGAGATAGAAGCCTTCGAATCCCATGGCGATATCCCCTTGTTGATCCGCCCCGCGGGCTCGTGCCCGAACCGCCGCGATGGCAACGGCGCCACCTGCCGTGCGCGCCCAACAGCACGCACGGCCTTGTCGCCCCACCCCCGTCCCGATCCACCCGGTCAGCCACCGGGTGACCCCGCCGACGACGATGACTACAGTCTACCATCGGGAGAATGAACGTACACCGGCAGGTGAGCGTGGCCGAGGGCAAACTCATGTAGCTTGGCTGGCTGCATCAGAAGCCGTATTTCCGGGGGTTCCCGGGGGGTTCCGGGGCGAGTGATGGCCATGTGGCGAACCCCCGGACACGGGTTGTCATGGCCATCGGCTGCGGATAGCCAGCCGCTGACCATGCCACCCGGTTTTGCGGCTACATGCGTTCACCCTGGAGCGCGGCCCGATGGGCCCGTGGCGGCCGGCTCGACATTTGTCGGGCGCGGCCAGCCATTCCCCCCCCCGGGGCGAGACGCCCGCCGCTTGAACCCACCGAACCCCATGCGAAGGAGTGAATCACGATGAGCGAACTGTCCGGCAAGCGGGTCCTGATTTTCGTCGGCGATGACTATGAGGATATGGAGCTTCAATACCCCAAATACCGCCTGCGCGAGGCCGGCGCGGAGGTCGTGATCGCCGGGCTCGAGGCCGACAGGGTCTACCACGGCAAGCACGGCTATCCGGAGAAGTCACAGTGCGCGGTCGATGGGCTCAACGCCGCGGACTTCCAAGGTGTGGTGATCCCCGGTGGCTGGATGCCTGACAAGCTTCGACGATCGGAATGGGTCAAGCGGCTTGTCCATGAGATCGGTGCCGCCGGCGCCGTGATCGCCTCGATCTGCCACGGGCCGTGGATCGACATCTCCGCCGGGGTCGTCAAGGGGGTCCGCTATACCAGCACACCCGCCATTCGCGATGACCTGGTTAACGCCGGGGCGATCTGGGAAGACAATGTCGTCGTGGTCGACCGCAACCACGTCAGCAGCCGTCGGCCCGATGATCTGCCCGACTTCTGCCGCGAGACCGTGAAGTTGCTCGCCGGGGCAGGTGTCGAGACCGCCGCCGCGGCGGGCCGATAGACCTCGGAGGAGACGCCGCAACGCCGCCCGATGTCCCGAGCGAGCCCACCTGCGCGGCGAGTCCGCACCGGCCACGGGCAGCCGGCGGGTCGGGCAATTCGCGGTGGCGTTCCGGGGATGTTCC
>PUNN01000219.1 GCA_003552605.1 Phycisphaeraceae bacterium | reverse complement strand
TACATCGCCGAGGTTGGCGGCCGCATCGCCGCCGCCACAGAGCAGGACCCGGCGCCGATGGACTGGGAGTGGGAGTTCCACGCGCTGGATTCTCAGGTGCCCAACGCGTTCGCGATCCCTGGCGGCAAGGTCTTCATCACCCGTGCCCTGCTTTCGAAGATGGAAAACGAGGCGCAGCTCGCGGCGGTGCTCGGCCACGAGGCCGGCCACGTCACAGCCCGCCACTCGGGACAGCAACTCAGCACGGCGCTCGGGCTCGAGCTGGCCTTCGGCCTGTATGAAGGGTTGACCGCGCGGCAGGAAAGCGAGGCGCTGGAGATGCTCGGGGCCGGTGGCCGAATCGCCGGGACGATGTTCATGCTCAAGTTCAGCCGTGATGATGAGCTTCAGGCCGATGAGCTTGGCCTGGTCTACATGACACGGGCCGGATATCACCCCGTGGGGATGCTCGAGCTGCTCGGTGTTCTCGAAGACATGGCAGCCGGTCCACAGCCACCGGAACTGCTTTCGACCCACCCGATGAGCAGCCGCCGTATCCGCGAAGCGGAAAACTGGATTCGCGAGAATTTCCCTGACTATGAGGACCCCGAGGCGGGTAAATGGGGGTTCGATCGCTTCGAGCAGAATGTCACACGCCCCTTCGGTGACCTGCCCCCGCCCCGGCATCGGCGCTGATGGTTCCCCCGCTCACCCCCGGTCAAAGCGAGCCGGTCCGGGACGCCGCGGATACCGCGGCGGCTGATGCTGCGGCGTGGACGGACCGTGCGCTTTGCGATCCGCACGGCCGGGCGGACAAGGCCCGCCGGGTGCGGGCGATGTTTGCCGCCATTGCGCCGAGTTATGACCTGAATAACCGCCTGCACGCGCTGGGCTTGGATCAAACCTGGCGCCGCCGCGCGGTGAGGATGGCCGCGCTCGAGCCGGGCGAGGTGGTGCTCGATGTGGCGTGTGGGACCGGCGACCTGGCCCTGGCTTTCGCCAGTGCGGGTGCCGGGCGGGTCCTGGGCGCTGATTTCACCGTGCCGATGCTGGAACTGGCTGGCGATAAGGCCGCGCGGTGGCGGTGGAGGTGGCAGGGCCGCAATGGCGCTGCCGGCCGGGCGAAAGAGAAAGCTCAGGCCGAGGGCGCTGCTCCGCTGCCGCCTTGTCACTGGCTGGCCTCGGATGCCATGGCCCTGCCCCTTGCTGATGCCTCGGTCGACGTGGTCAGCATCGCCTTCGGCATTCGCAACGTGGCCGATCCGCGGCGGGCGCTTGCCGAGTTCCACCGGGTGCTGCGGCCGGGCGGACGACTGGTGATCCTCGAGTTCGCCATGCCGACCTCACCGCCGCTGCGGTGGCTGTACCAGGTCTATTTCCAGTACGTGCTGCCGCGCTCGGCCACGCTGATCGCCAACGACCGCAGCGGTGCCTACCGCTACCTGCCGCGAAGTGTGGATACGTTTCTTCAACCGCAGGAACTTCGCTCGCTGATGGCGGCGGTGGGATTCGAGTCGGTCACGAGTGAGCACTGGACGATGGGGATCGTCGCGTGCCACCGCGGTGACAAAGGCTGAGCCGTGTGGCACAGCCTCGCAGGGCACCTGCGGCGCGAAGGACCGTAACGTGTCGAGGGGCCCGGCCGTGTCATTGTTCCCGGTTCAGCACGCGCCGGAGGGGCTATTCAGCGCCTCGAGATCGTGACGCATGGGGTAGCCGGCGCCGGCTTCGTGCCAGCCGCTGATGGCGGGTTCACCGCGGCACCAGCAGAGGTAGATGTCGCGGCCTTCGTGATGGGCGGGGAAGTCGACGATCCCCTTCTCAAAATCCTTCAACTCCACACCGACATGGTGCAGTTCATCGATCAGCTCGTTGAGGCGGTCCATCGCGCGCTCGTAATCGCGCTTGCGGGCTTCGATTCCCGCGGCGGAGCCCGGAGCTTCGATGGCCTGGCGGATCGCGAGCGCCTCGCGGTAGCAGGTGGTGATGTCATCCACGATGCGGCCGATGTAGACCAGCGCACGGTTGGCCTGATCGAGATCGAAGTAATGCCGCTTCGGGTGTGCGCGGCGACTGGAGACGGTGCTGCTTCTGCCTTGGGCCATGTTCTATCCCGCCATCATCATGATTGCATGTGTTGTCCGCCCGTTGGCGAGGGCCCATCACCGGGCCAACCCGCTCGCCGCACCGGCGGAGATCACAGCAAGTGTGGTATCGGCCGACAGGGCGGTGGCAGTTCTGAAAAGGGGGTTATGGGGCGATGTTCGTCCGATAAACCCGGCATGTCGGAAGGAACGGCGTTCACAAGTGTCCTCGGAGTGGCAGGCGATGCGCCTTGCCGGCGGCCCCCGAACCCCGGCCCCAGGGCAAACGCATGTAGACGCGAAACCGGCTGGCTGCGTCAGCGGCTGCCCCCGGAAGCGCAGCCTATGGCCATGACGGCCTGTGATTGGGGGTTCGCCGCATGGCCATCAGCCGCCCCCGGAAAGACGGCTGTTGACCATGCCACCCAAGCTACATGCGTTCG
>PUNN01000100.1 GCA_003552605.1 Phycisphaeraceae bacterium | reverse complement strand
CGATAACTACACGGTGGCCGCCTGCGGCGCCTCGGGCGGAGGTCCGAAATTCCGCGGCGTCACCACGGCTACCCCCGGACCCGCCGCCGCGCACACAATGCAGGCGGAGCATGGCACCGCAGCAGGGTGCATGATGCGGGCCGCCGGCAGGCAACTGGGTGGCATGGTCAGCGGGCTTTCCGGGGGTCTTCAGCCCGATGGCCATGCGAGTCCGCGAGGCCCTCGGGGCGCCCGGCCCCCCGGAAACCTCCGGATCCCTCGGGCCGCATGCCCATCGGCTGCGGCCCCGCCCCGGCCCCCGGACCCCGGAAGCGGCTGACACAGCCAGCCACCCTTCTCTGGATACAAGAGAAAGCGGCGCCAAGTGTCATGCACTCTCGGCTGTCTCCCGCAACTGCTCGAACTTGTCCTGCGACGACATCCCTGTCATCATGGCTTGACCTGCGTGGTGGGAAGAGGTGAACTGTAAGGGCCCGTGTTTCTACACAGGGAGGCCTTTTCTGTTCACCACCGAACGATGTAAGTACCTGCAAATACCCTGCTTTCAGGGATGCGGGCGACCGGTTACACCCTTTCGATCAAGCGAGGTGCAGCAGAAGCATGGTCACACTGCCCCTGAGAAATCACGACACTCCTGTTGATCTGTTGCCCCGGACGATCATCGGCATCGGGCTGAATTACCGGGAGCATGTTGCCGAGAGCCACTCGCTCCATGGCCGCGATGAGGCCCCGGATGCGCCGGCCGAGCCGGTGCTTTTCGCCAAGACGCCGAACGTGCTGATCGGTCCGGATGCACCGATCGTGTTGCCGCGGTACCTGCGGGATTGCGGGTTTGATGAACTGCGCACGGATTACGAGGCGGAACTGGCGGTGATCATCGCACGGGAGTGCAGATCAGTGGCGGCAGAGACAGCACTTGAGTACGTGCTTGGCTATACGTGCATGAACGATGTCAGTCAGCGGAACTTCCAGCGCGGCGATGTTTCCGGATGGTTCCGTGGCAAGTCGCTGGACACCTTCGGCCCCATCGGCCCGGTCATCGTTCCACCGCAGGACATTGCCGACCCCCAGAGCCTCGACATTCAGTGCCGATTGAACGGCGAGGTGGTGCAGCAGTCCAACACGCGCCTCATGATCTTCCCCGTCCGTGAACTGATCGCCTACATATCGAAACACATCACGTTGCAGCGTGGTGACATCATCACCACGGGCACACCCGCCGGCGTCGGGCCGCTTTCCCATGGGGATGTGGTCGAAGTCGAGATCGAGCGGATCGGCACGTTGCGTAACCCGGTCGTGGATGCGGCAGTTTCATCGGCGCACCCTTGAGGGCATCTCACGTCCATCAAGCCCCGAACCATGCAGGCGAAGGCCCTTCAGCCGCAGCCAACCGGGCACCCCGCCTTCCGAGGCCGTAACGGGGTCACTGAAGCGCTGCCGGCGAGTCGATGTGCCCATGGGCCCCATCACTCGTTCCGCCAGAAGCGCGGCACGATCAGCACGAGGATGGTGAATATCTCTAGGCGGCCGAGGACCATCAGCAGCGTAAGCATGATCTTGCTCGCATCGGTCATCCAGCCGTAGTTCTCCGTTGGCCCGGCATGACCCATCGCCGGGCCGACGATGTTGACGGCGCTGATTGTCGCCGTGGTTGCCGTCACCAGGTCCATCTCGTCGCCACGTTCGAGCAGCGCGGGGTTCTCATGCTCGAAAACAGACAGGCCGAAGATGCCGATCAGCACCAGCAGCACGACGATGAACAGATGGACCATCACGTTGAGCCGCACTTCCGGCGTGAGCACCTGCCGGCCGATCCGGACCGGCCGGATGACATTGGGACGGAAGATGCGCTCGAGTTCGGCCCACAGGATGCGGAAGGCCATCAGCACGCGGATGACCTTGATTCCCCCGCCGGTCGAGGCGCTGCACCCCCCGACAAACATCAGCAGGATCAGCACGTAGCGCGAGAGAAAGGTCCACTGGTCGTAGTCGGCGGTGGCATAGCCGGTGCTCGTCTGAAGGGCCGCCACCTGGAAAGCGGCATATCGCAGGGACTGGCCGAAGCTGCCGTCGACCTCGACAAGCTCCCCGGTCTCCGGGTCGGTGCTGGTGGTCGCAATCGTCGTCCCGAGCAACTCGAAGGTAATGATCGCCGTGGCCACGGCCATGATGATCAGATACAACCGCCATTCGGGGTCCTTGACGAGGTTGCGCCAGCCGCGGCGGAGCACCAGATAGAACAGCGCAAAGTTCGTGCCGGCCAGGATCATGAAGAGAATGATTATCCCTTCACTCATGGCGTTGTCGAGATCGGCGATGCTGCCGCCATAGGGGGAGAAGCCACCGGTGGCCAGTGTCGTGAGGGTGTGGGCGATGGCATCGAAAGGGGAAGCGCCGCTCAGCCACAGGGCGGTAGCGCATACGGCGCTGAAGGTCAGGTAGATCAGCCACAGCATGCGGGCCGTCTCACCGATCCTCGGCCGCACCGCCTGGGAGGGCTTGCCACCGGGCATCT
>PUNN01000208.1 GCA_003552605.1 Phycisphaeraceae bacterium | reverse complement strand
TGGCCATGCAGGCTCGTAAAAGCGGGTTTGCCGCATGGCCATCAGCCGAAGACGGCTGCTGACCATGCCACCCATGCTACATGCGTTCGCCCTGATGCGCGATCGATTCCCCTTGGCCGCCCGGCTCCGAGGCGATATATTCAGGCCGCGCAGGTCGTGTCCGGTTTCCAGGATGGTGGCGTCCATTCGGCGGCGCGGGAGAATCAGCCCCCCACTTATCCGATGCGAGACATCTGGTGGCTGCCGTCAGGACCAAGGAGATGAAACATGAGCGAGTGGTATTGCCTGATCGACGGCCGCCAGGTCGGTCCCGTATCGCAACAGCAGGTACAGAAGTGGCTGGATGACGGCCGCATGAAGCCGGCCGACTACGTCTGGCGTGATGGGATGGAGCAGTGGGCGCGGGTGGGCGACCTCATGGAATTCGACAGCCCCATCGAACTCGCCGATGAGCCGCCGGAACCGCCCCGTCGTGGCGGCCCCACCGTAGCGCCCGGCTACACCGGCTACGGACCGGCTCCCGGCGTCGAACCCCACCGAGGTACGTTGATCCTGATCTTCGGCATCCTTGGCCTTATTTTCTGCTTCCTCTTCGGTGTCGCAGCGTGGGTGATGGGCGATCGCGACCTGGCGTTGATGCGCAAGGGGCAGATGGACCGTTCCGGGTATGACCTGACCAATGCCGGACGCATCTTAGGCATAATCGTGACGGTCCTGGTCCTGGTCGGGGTCGGAATCATGATGTTTGTCATGTGCGCGGGCGCGCTGGCCACGATCTGATGGTCTCAGGCGCCTGCGCCGGCCCGCGACATCGCAGCAGCACCGTCGTTTCGAGCCGTGTAATCGTGATGATGTCGTGCCCGATGGCACAGCAGATGGCAGATTCAGCGATGCAATCGCACCCTTCTCCACCGCCGCCACCTCCACCATCGGCGCCGGCCGCTGAGGCCGACCGCGGCGTGTGGTTTGCCCGTACCCCGCGCCTGCCGCGGGTATCGCCCTGGATATGGGCGGCCGTGTGCCTGTGGCTTACGCTGGTGGCCCTGGCCGTCGGGCTCAGCCACTACCTCCGACAGCCGGTGGACTTATGCCCCTTCAGACGGATCACGGGTATGCCGTGCCCTACCTGCGGGATGACCCGCGGCGTGCTGGCCCTTGGGCGCGGCGATCTGCTCGGCGCCCTCAACTTCAACCCCATGGCCATCGCCGCGCTGCTGCTCGGCGCCGGCTGGGCCGTGCTGCGGCTCATCCTCGGCCGGCAGCCGCGGCTGCGGCTGTCAAAAACGGTTCGCCGCATCGCCCTGGCCACGCTCACCTTGCTGTTCCTGGCGAACTGGTACTACGTGATCAACCACATCGGCTGATGTGCAGTTTGCAGTGCGGCTGCACGTTGGCCACGCGGCGAATTCGAAAGGTGCCGAGGCGGGGCCGCAGACGCGGCACAAGAGGCCATTATTCCGGGGCTTCGGCCGCTTCGGCGGCGATGACCGGGCCAATGTAGCGCCGGGCCATGACGATGTTGTCGAACCACACGGTGGCCTGCTGCGTGTTCAGCGTGAACTCCGGGTTCTCTTCGGCAAAGCGCTCCGCCCGGTCGAAGGTCCGGGCGGATACATAGTTCTGCAATCGCAGCACGTTGATGCGAAGCGCCTCATCCTCTCGCCACCGGAAGCCGGGAAACGGCTCCGCCTCCTCGTGGTCAGGGGTGGTGCGGAAGTGGTCTCGCATGAAGTACCCCTCGGGTGTGCCTTCGGCGAAGTGGACGGCGAGTTCGCCATCGACCCACAGCGCCAGTTCACCATCGCTCGAGTCGGCATCGCTGTTGAGCCTGAGCATGATCTCGATCGTATGCCACCGGCCTCGCTCGATGGGGAAGTTGGGGTCCTCAGGAAGGAATGCGTTGCCGTAATAGGGATTCGGCCGGCCGTCCGGTTCTCCCTCGGGTGTCTGCCACGAGCGCATCTGCGGCCAGTAGCAGTAGAACATCCAGCCGCCGGGCGGGTCGAATCGCAGCACCTCCGGAAAGTGGTTGCGTGAGAGGGTCGTCGGTTCGATCGTCACGCTGAAGTGGTCTTCCGGCCGCTCACCGGCACCGCCGGGCGGCCAGCGGGTCGGCTCAGGGAAGCCGCGAAGTGCCACGAAGTGGTGGTTGAACCCGTAATCCTCGGCGAACATCACATTGAAGCGGAGGAACACCTGCTCCCACCCTTCATCGAAGGTCTTGTAAAGCTCAACGCCCTGGTGCTCGCGCGAGGCGGTCATTCGCAGCGACCGGTGCCCCGCCGCGGCGTCGGGAGTCTCGTCGCTCAGGCTCATCGCATCGAGGTGCCGGGCAAAGCCCCATCGCTCGCGGATCGCCGCGAGCGTGCCGTCCTCGAAGTTCTCGACGAAGATGACATCCTCATCCCCGGCGATCCCCGCATCCCCCGGATACGCCGCGGCGAGCCCTTCCCCGCTCGGCAGCGTCGCCACATCCTGCCCGCCGTCGCCACCACCAACACCCTCACCAGCCCCCTCTTC
>PUNN01000343.1 GCA_003552605.1 Phycisphaeraceae bacterium | reverse complement strand
TCCGCCGCGACATCGAGGCCGTCGAGCCTCACCTGGCCATCCAACTGCCCCCCGGCGGTCCCCACGAGGGCATCGAGGATGTCTACGAGCACATCCGCACCGCCATTGCCACCGGCAAGGCGCTGCGATGCCAGTATGAATCGATCGAGCGCTCGCTCAAGGGCGATGCAGCCGAGCCCGAGCCGCCGTTCCGCTTCGAGCCCTACGTGCTCTACTTCTGCCAGCGTGCCTGGTACAGCATCGGCTACCACGCCGGCCGCGGCCAGCGCCGCTGCCTCAAGCTCAACCGCTTCACCCGCATCGAACAGACCGATGAGAGCTACCGCATTCCCGAGGACTTTTCCCTCACCGAGCACCTAGGCAATGCCTGGCGGATGATCCGCGGTGAGCCGGCCTGGGATGTCGAGCTGCACTTCGATGCCTGCTTTGCCGAGACCATCGCCGACACCCAGTGGCATCGCACCCAGCAGATCGAGTACCTGCCCGACGATTCGATCCTGTTCCGCTGCCACGTCGATGGCCTGGATGAAATCCTCTGGTGGGTGCTGAGCATGGGGCCGCACTGCGTGGTGCGCCAACCGACCGAACTGGCCCGCCGCGTGCAGCAGGCCGCCCGGGAGATGCTCCAGCGCTACGGCGCCACGGGGTCACAATCTTCGGATGCACAGGCCGCCGAGTGAGACCCGAAATGGGGGAGGCGTACATTTTTTCGTTTCACGTCCACCAGCCCGCAGATCGGGTATACTTGTAAGGTTGCCACTACCGGGGGCGGGGCTTCCGGGGGGAGGTCGAGTTTATGCGTCTGGCCAGCGTGACCTATCCCGGCTCAGCCGATGGCGGCGCTTCGCCCCGCCAGGTGCGTTACCGCTACCGTTATCCCGACTCCGGCATCGGGGCGCCCTACGCCACATCCACCAGATCGCCTCCGAAGCGATCGGGGGCACGACCTATGCCGAATATGACTACTTCGGGACGGGTGTCATTGCGCGCCCAGCTCAGCCGCAGGTCCCGGGCGGGCTGGGGCTGGATTACGATTCGGACCCGGATGGCACTTCCCACGGCTTCCGAAGGTGGGACTTTCGGGAGCGGTTCGGGCGGGTCATTGAGCAGGAGTGGCGCGATGGGGGCAATCCGGAGGGTGTGCTCGGTGGGTATCCCTACGGCCACTATGCGGGGGGCAACCGGCTGGTACGCAGGAACGTGGTATCGTCTGGGCACAGTGAGCGGTGCGGCCACGACAGCCTCGACCGCCTGGTGGGCGTGCGTCGGGGCGAACTGCACCAGAACCAGGCCATCCCCGACGAGGACACCAGCTTCCGCCAGGACTGGTGGCGGCTGGATGCGCTGGAAAACTGGGCGGTGGGCCTGAAACGGGGTCAGCCCCCATTGTGGCTGCCAAGGAGTGGTTCCCAATGTTCACGCAGAGGATAGCGATCGGCATCAACGCGAGGTATTTGGCGGCACTCGTGCTCGTGCTTTCCGCGCCATTCTCGGTGCTGGGCAGTTGCGGTAAGTCCGAGTGCGCTTCGGAACCTCAGCGGGTGTTGCTTGGATGGAGCGGGGATCCCCATTCTAGGATCGTGCGCATCGACCCATGCACGGGGCGGCAGATCGATCTTGTATCGGTCAAGAGCCGCGGGACAATCGGCGTCGGCAGCGTCTGGGTCGCAAATGACACTTGCTCGACCATATGGATGTTCTCGAGCTGGTCCAGACCACGGTGGCTTGTGACCTTCGGCCCAGGGCAGACAGAAGCCACACCGTTGGTAAATATTCCTGAGCAGATCGGCATTGATCCGACAGACAGAGGGAAGGAATGGAGCGTGGGCTCCCTGTCACTCAGTCCTGATCAACGGCACCTGGCATTTGTCATTTACGTTGGCAGAGGAATGCCATACTTGTTGGCCGTTTATGAAGTGGAGAGTGGCCATCTCGACATGATTCCTCACGACCTCCGCCTGTCGGACCCGCTCTGGATCACGGCAGATCAACTCGTGTGCCGGGTCTCCCACCACGATGAGATTGCGTTGCTCCGGTACGACCGGACCACGCGTGAGTTCGGGCATGCCTTGGATCTGTCGGAGCACAATAGAGGCATCGCCCTGTGTCGTCGCACGGATATGATTGCATTGATCAGTGAATATGAAGAGGTCGGGAAGAAGGGCGGCTTTGAGATCGAGTTACGATCCATGACGACGCTAGAGCCCGCGCGACAGGTGGTGCGGATTGAGCTTCCCGGTGGCGGTTTCGGAGGGCATTTCGCCCTCGACGGGCATCATCTCGTCGTAGGTAGGCGTACCCTTCGCGTTGGCGTGCTGTCACACGCTAGCGAGAGCCGCATTTTGTGTCTGAACAAGGCCGAGACCAAGCGGATCGCACGAACCAGTTTCCTAGCGCCACTGTTCGTGGATGAGGTGCCGGGGGGCTGGGAGGAAGTAGTCCAATTTCCCGAGCAGTGAGAGGAAAGGAGGCCACGATGACGCCGCCGGCGGCTGGGGCGCGCTGGTGAGCCTGTGGCAG
>PUNN01000054.1 GCA_003552605.1 Phycisphaeraceae bacterium | reverse complement strand
TCACCCCGCGCCTCGAGGTTGGAAACCTGCGAGCTGAGCATCCGCATCGGGTCGCGCGACACATCGCGCGCCCAGCCATCGTTGGGCGCCACACCCTCGTTATACTGCCAGAAAAGCGTCATTGCCAGTGCCAGGAAAAAGCCCACCACCAGGATGCCCAGCATGGGCGTGATGATCTTGCGCGGCGCGGCCTTGCCGAGCTTCTCAGAAAGATGCAGGGCGTTGATGAAAAACGGCATGGCCGATTCACGCGGGTCCTTGAGCATCACCGCACTCGCGATCGCCATGGCCGCGATGGCCTCCGGCCCGAGCGCTGAAGCGCCGAAGAATGCCGTCATCACACCCACCGGCATGAAATAGGGTTGCATCCAGAACACACCCGTTTCGGCCATCAGCCGCGCCATGCCCAGTGACATCACCAGGAAGCAGAGAATGAACAGGCTCACCAGCAGTGGGTCCATGCCCGCGTAGCGATGCAGCAGCAGACCGGCACCGGCCAGCGCCAGGATCATCCCCCGCGCCGCCCACGTGGCATAGGCCGGGGTCATGATGCCGCGCTTCCAGCCGAAGACGCTCGCGAGCACGTTGGTGTAGTAACTGCGGCCCATGTACAGGATGGTCAATGTGATGCCGAAGTAAGCGCCGAACCGGATCATCTGGCTTATCCCCGCCCCGTAAAACTCATCGCTGGGAAATACGCCCTGTGCGACCAGGATGCCGCCGAACACCGCCCACAGAAACAGCGACAGGCCCACGCTCAGCGACACTTCCTTATTGAGGAAGTAGGCAAAGCCGACCGCCGAGGCGTAGATGGTCGGGCTGAAAAGGATCCATCCGTGCGGCACCTGTCCAGCCTCGGGAAAAAGTTGCCGAGCCGGGGTGAAATCCAGTGTTCTGGGGATTTCGATGAAGGCTGGGAACCAGGCGTGGATGGCATTGATCGCGTGAATGCCCGCCACCAGACCCAGCCCGATCCAGAACGTCTTGTTCCGCATGATTTCGGGCAGGATATGACCGTGGTGTGTCGCCGTCGCCTCCTGAACGAAGCGCACCAATGGATACGGCAGAAGCTCACGTCGAGACCACTGCGGATGCACGATCACCGCCAGAAGCAGCACCGCCACCGTCAAAAGCAGCGCCACGCCACCCCACGTCAGGATCGTATCGCGCCAGACCCACCACGGCAGGTCGGTAAAACGCAGCTTCTGTTCGCCGTCCCAGCCCTGCACGAGCGTCTCTGTGGCAAAATCATCAACGTGCCCATCGTTGAGCAACACCCCGCGCCCACGTGGTGCCGGCATCAGTTCATCGGGCAGCAGCGATGTGAGTACGGCACGATTGGCCCGCTGCGTGAGAAGTTTCGCCCGCTGCTCGTAGTAGCCAAGCTGCCATCCAGCGCGGCTCCAGACTCGTTCAACCGGAAACAACTCCGCCTCGATGGCGGCGATCTGCCCCTGCACCTGGCGCTGGCGGGCGCGCAGTTCATCAAGTTCGACCTGAACCTGCTCGGTCGGCGGCTCGAGGGCACGTTCTGCGGCCCGCTCGCCGAGTTCGCGGTTCTGCCGGTGAAGCGATTCAAGCTCATCGCTGACCTCTGCCCGCCGCTGCTGGCGCTGCTGGCCGAGCGATTCGCGCTCGGCGTTGAGTGAAGTGATGCGATCGAGAAGCTGCGACCGTTGCTTGAGCGCGCGGCGGGCCGGCGGGGGCAGATCGGTTTCATCGAACCGGGTATACAGGGCCGGAAGGTCCTCCTCGGTGCCCGTGGGCTCGATAAGCTGTTCATTGAGGGCCTCGAGCAGGTGCCGCCGCTGGTCACCGTCGAAGAAGTCGCGCGCGGCCAATTGCTGAATCAACTCGCGCGCATCATCGTCAAGCATCTGCCAGATAATCGCTTGCGCATCCTCAGCACCATCGGCGCCGCCGCGCTTCAGCGCCTCGGTGAGCGCCGGCCAGTCCCGCACGTGGCCGCGGGCGAGCCTCGGCGAGCCGCCGGGCAGGTAGCTGAGCACCTCCGCCGACTGCCAGCCAGTCTGGCTGCGGTAGTCGTGGGCGGGCATGGCCATCGCGGCGACGTGGGTCCGAAAGAAGTTGGACCCCGGCCAGGCACACACCACGAGCCCGAGGGCTGCGATCACCGCCAGTTCTGAGCCGCTCAAGCCACCCTCCGGCCGAAACAGCCGCAGCAGCGGGTTGAGCACCATCATCAGCAGCATCAACACGCCGAACACCCCGATCGGCAGGTGATTGCCGATCAGGTGCGTCTGGTTGATCACCCAGTCATTGAAATAGGCAGCCGCCGCGATGAACATCGCCAATAACGTGCCGAGAAGCAAAGCTCTTAACGTCATCACTCACTCACGCAGCGGCGGGGCGGGGCGGGGCGGGCGGCCGCCCCCGGTCCAGCCAAAGACGAATTGAGCATACGCCACCTGCTGACGCCCGACAAGGCCTGCCTGTGCTGCCACGATAGCATGGGTGCATGACCCATCTCGCGGTAGTCTTTCGCTCCCTATCCCCTCGGGAG
>PUNN01000296.1 GCA_003552605.1 Phycisphaeraceae bacterium | reverse complement strand
GCCCAAATGCTTCATATGCCGTCTTCCCCGCCTTATGCAGGGGTCGGCCTTCGGTTCAGTCACGGCACGACCGGCACGAATCTACCCTCACCCCAGCCCTCTCCCGCCCCCGGAAAAAGGGGAGAGGGAGCGAGAGCCTTCCGCGACACGTGTCATGCACCCGCTGCAAGCCTCCCCCTTGCGGCGAACCCGTGCTCTTGAGCCGTGTCATGGGCCCAACATGGAGGGGCAAACCTCTCGGGCGGCCGAAGCGGTCCGCCAAGTGGCACCTATTCAGAACCCCAAACGTGAAGTTGCCGGGACTGGGATCAGCCGCATTTCTGCGCAATATCGTCTAAATGAACTGCTTTTACGCACTTCCAGCAGGCCTCCCGCAGCATAGGCGCCGAAGAAGGCCGAAGGCCCCCTGCCTCGCATGACTAGAATGACCCTGATCAGGTAATATTGCGCACGCAGTCGCCGGCCCGTGTTCCCGGGCTCGCATCAGTGCTGCGAAGGAGTGAGTCTCATGCCCAATGGTAATGGGTCAGTCTTCATCCCGTCCCATCGGGGACAGCGAATCCGCCGGGCGTTTACCCTGATCGAGCTTTTCGTGGTGATCTCGATCATCGCCCTCTTGATCGCCCTGCTGCTGCCGGCGCTCGCGGCGGTCAACGAGGCAGCGGGCGCGGTCAAGTGCATGAGCAACCTGCGGCAGTTTGCCATCGGGATACAGGAATACGCCGAGGAGGAACGGCGCCGACTGCTGCCGGCCTGGACCCGGGCTGAATACAACCGTGGCTCGCAGAGCGGGCAGTCCACCGGATTGAACGAGGCGAGTTGGGCCACGATCATGGTCAACAAGCAGTATCTCGATGCCCCGAGATCAGATGACCCCGAGCAATTCGCGGGCGACAGCGTGTTTCGCTGCCCGCAGGGCGTGGAGCAGCGTGAAGACTGGTTTACAACGCCCTGGAACAGCCCGGAGATCGGCGACCTTGATGGGTTCGAGAGCGTCTATGACCCGGCCGGTCGACGGGCCGTGGCCGACCCGATCACCGATGCCGATGGTGTCGAACGGTACATTCATAACTGGTACGGGATCAATGCCCGCGACCAGGTCGGCGGCAGTGAGCAACGGTGGCCCTTCCTCGTCATCCCGCCGCAGGACAGCACCCGGCCGAACCTGCAGATGCTGCGGCGGGTGGATGAGGTACGCAGCCCATCGCGCCTGGCGCTGATCTACGATGGCATCTGGGCCCATAATGGCTGGGCGGGCCGGGTCAATGCCCGACACCGTGAGACGAACACCAATATCGTGTTTCTCGACGGCAGCGTCAGGAGCTATGACGTCGAGGAAGCTGATATTCCCGGCGGCTTCGGTGAATGGAAGAACATGCGCTTCGATGATCCCGTCTGGCGCATCCTGGACTGACCCCAAGTACCTCACCGTCCAACCTGAAGGGGAACGGCGTTTCCAAGGCGGGTCTGTACTGGCACTGGAATATCGCGTCGTGAAACCAGTGGTGGGGGCACCTGCAACAATGCAACCCCGGTGTCCTCAGCAAGCCACCGCCATCCGGGCATTACACCTCAACCGGCTTGATCCATGGCATCATGGCACGAAGTTCCTTCCCGACCTGCTCGACGGGGTGATTGCGGTCCTTTTCGCGCTGCTGCTTGAACCACGCGAAGCCATTCTCATAGTCCTCGCGGAAGGCGCGGGCGAACTCGCCTGACTGAATCTCGCGCAAGGCCTGGCGCATCCGCTCCTTGGTCGCCTCATCCACGATCTTCGGGCCGGTGTGGTAGTCGCCGAACTCGGCGGTGTTGCTGATCGAATAGCGCATGTAGTTCAGCCCGCCACGGACAATCAGGTCGATAATCAGTTTCAATTCGTGGCAGACTTCAAAATAGGCAAGCTCCGGGGGATAACCGGCCTCGACCAGGACCTCGAAGCCAGCCTTGATCATTGAGGAAAGCCCCCCACAAAGCACGTTCTGCTCACCGAACAGGTCAGTCTCGCACTCATCCTGAAAGGTGGTGCGAAGCACACCGGCCCGGCCGCCCCCGACACCGATAGCCCAGGCCATCGCCCTGTCGAACGCCTGCCCACTCGCATCCTGCTCGATCGCGAGCAGACATGGCACACCTCCGCCGCGCTCAAACTCGCTGCGGACGGTGTGGCCGGGCCCCTTCGGGGCGACCATCACCACATCCACATCCCTCGGTGGTGTAATTGTCTTGAAGTGAACATTGAATCCATGCGTGGCCCCGAGCACCATCCCAGGCCGCAGGTGCGGTGCGATGCTCTTTTCGTACACCGATGGCTGAACTTCATCAGGCAGGGCCAGGATCAGCATGTCGGCCGTCTGTGTCGCCTGCTCGACACTGACCGGGTCGAACCCGTGTTCGATGGCGAGTTTGCCATTGGCCGAGTCGCGGCGGTTGGCGATGATGACATTCGCGCCCGAATCACGCAGGTTCTGGGCGTGGGCATGGCCCTGACTGCCGTAGCCGAGCACGGCCACCGTCTTTCCCTGAAGGGCGTTGAGCGAACCGTCCTTGTCATAGAGCGTCTCGATAGCCATCGCATGGGTCTCCTGGGCGGGAACGAAGCAAGCGGGCCAATGTAGTGTGGGAGCGCTGGGGTGTAAAGGCCGGGCTTCGTGCTGGGCGGGTCGCGTTGCGGATGCATGACACTTCTCGCGGATCTCCTTGTAGCCAGAGAAGGTTGGGTGGCATGGTCAGTGGCCGCCCCGGGAACTGCGGCCGATAGCCATGCGGCTCCGCGGGCTGCGGGCGGCCCCGGGGCTCCCATGGCCATCGGGCTGCCCCGGAAGCAGGAAAGCCCGCTGGCCATCCCACCCGAGGCCAGTTTCCGCAGCGCGTGTCATGTGGCCGCTGCGGACCGACTCCGTGTCACCGGCTGCCCTGTTTGCAAAGCCGCCGGGCGCGTTCTATCCTCTGCCCCCAATGGTCGGAGGGCCGGCACTGACGGGGGGCGGCTTTCCCGGACGACTCCACGATTCCCGCCTTTATTCGCGCGCCAGGGCATGGGTCACGTATCCAGCTTCTCTCTGTTTGCCGCTACCGTCCTCGGCGCTATTGCGCTGTTGATGATGATGCCGCGCCCCGGTGGCGTGGCCCTGCGGCGGATCGGCGCGGTGCTCGGTGCGGCCACGCTCGGGGGGTTCTGGCTTTGGCTGGCCCGCTTTCTGCCCGATCTGGGCGCCAACGCCACACCATTCGCCTACTACTACGTCTTCAGCGCGATCGCCATCATCGGTGGTGTCCGCGTCATTACGCACACGCGGCCGGTCTACTCGCCCCTCTGGTTCGTGATGGTCATCCTCGCTTCCGCCGGGCTGCTTCTGGTGCTCGCCGCGGAATTCATCGCCTTTGCCCTGGTCATCATCTACGGCGGTGCGATCCTCGTGACGTATGTGTTCGTCATCATGCTCGCCTCGCAGGCGACTGAAGCGTCCGATGATTCAACGGCGCCGGCCTACGACCGCATCGCCCGCGAGCCGCTGGCGGCCACGGTAGTTGGCTTCCTGCTGCTGGCCATGCTGCTGCACATGGCCACGATCGAGCGGCCTTCCTCCCTTGAACGGCTCGAGGATCGCCCCGAGGCCCGCCTGCGGGTGGTGGCGGACTCCGACTCCATCATCGAGTTGACCACACTGCCCCGCCGCGCCCCCGCACGCGTGCTCGAGCGGCTACGGCCGGAGGATCGGGAGCATCTCGCGGCGGAGTTCGAGCCGGCAAGCCCGGTGAAACCTCTGGCCGCGCTGCTGAGCGAGCTTGGCGACGATGACGAGGCAGATGATGGGCCGGACGCGGATGATGTGGCCACCGACCTGCTCGAAGCATGGGAAGAGGCCGGCCGCACCGCCGCGGAATACGAGGATGAACTGCCCCACACCGCACGACGGGCAGTCGCCGAGACACTGCTTGAAGCGGTTGAACAGCGTTTCAGCGCTTACCTTGATCGCCCGCTGGAACCCGCTGAACGTGCCCGCCTGGCGAAGGCCATTGCCGATCACCGCCGGGTGGACAACATCGAACGCATCGGCCTCGACCTTTTCGAGGGCAATCCCCTCGGGCTCGAGCTTGCCGGTGTCATCCTGCTGGTGGCGCTGATCGGGGCGGTGCTGATCGCCCGTCAGCGCGTGACGGATGAAACAGGCGCGGGCGGTTGAACCGCGCATAATGAATGTAGCGGTCGGCGCGATATCGGGCCGGCCATCCTCCGACGAGACCCGCCATGACCGGCGAAATGCCCAGCCTTGTGCTCTCTCACTTCCTCCTGACGGGGGCGGTGCTGTTTGCTCTTGGGCTGATCGGGTTCGTCACGCGGCGGAACCTGATCATCATGTTCCTCTGCACGGAACTGATGTTCCAGGGCGTGGTGGTGACACTGGTCGCCTTCGCGTTCTATCACGGCAATCTCGAAGGGCAGAGCTTCGTGATCTTCGTATTGACGATCGCCGCGGCGGAAGCGGCGCTCGCCTTGGCCCTGGTGGTGCTGCTGTTCCGGCGACGCCGGACGCTCGACGCCGCGGCATGGGCGGATTTAAGGGGTTAGGACGGCCGGTTTACGATGGACCTGAACACCGTCAAATGGATTCCCTGGTTGCCGGCCTTCAGCGCTGTGGTGTGCTGCGTGCTGTGCATGCGGCCGGCCTGGCGGCGGTGGGCCGCGCCGGTCACCGTGGTGGCGATCCTGGCCAGTTTTGCCATCGCCATGCTCGCCGCGCCGCAGGCAGGCAACCCGGATATCCGCGATGACTACAGGACGGGCGCCTACGAGCAGCAGGTGGAAGGCGAGGATGGCATCGGCCAGACGGTCACCGCCTTCCGCTGGATTCACTTCCGCGACTACCGCAACTTCGACAGCGAACAGGAGGCCCGCGCCTACGCCGAGGCCCATCCCGGCCGCGGCGAGGCCGAGCCGGACCCACAGACCGATGACTGGCGGGTGCTCGAGACAACGTTTCGAGCTGATTTCGCCTATTACATCGACCCGCTGACGCTGCTGATGCTCTTTGTCGTCTGCGGTATCGGGGCACTGGTGGCAATTTATGGTGCCGGCTACATGTCGGGTGAGAAAGGCTATGCACGCTTCTTCGGTGCGGTGAGCCTGTTCATCTTCGCCATGACC
Source organism: Phycisphaeraceae bacterium (assembly GCA_003552605.1). GTDB lineage: Bacteria > Planctomycetota > Phycisphaerae > Phycisphaerales > Phycisphaeraceae > B1Sed10-187. The sequence continues at coordinate 6,683 of PUNN01000296.1, read as the reverse complement.
ACCGTGGTCATGGCCGACAACCTCGTACTGCTCTACCTCGGCTGGGAGATGGTGGGGCTGGCGAGTTACCTGCTGATCGGCTACTACTACCATCGGCCCTCGGCCGTGGCGGCGGCGAAGAAGGCGTTCATCGTCAACCGCATCGGCGACCTCGGCTTCGCCCTCGGCATCTTCATGACCTTCTGGCGCTACGAGACGGTGATCATCGCTGAGGTCCTCCAGATGGCCACCAGCGGTGAACACGTCACCGACTGGCGCGACTACGCCATTCCCTTCCTGCTTCTGATGGGTGCGCTTGGCAAGTCGGCGCAGATTCCGCTTTACATGTGGTTGCCGGATGCCATGGAAGGCCCGACGCCGGTCTCCGCACTGATCCACGCGGCGACGATGGTCACCAGTGGCGTCTACATGATCGCGCGGCTGACGCCGGTGTTCGAGCTGTCGCCCTACGCCCTGCCGACGGTGGCCACCATCGGCGGTATCACCGCCGCCTTCGCCGCGACCATCGCCACCTGCCAGTACGACATCAAGCGCATCTATGCCTTTTCGACCGTGTCGCAGCTTGGCTACATGTTCATGGGCGTGGGGATGGGGCTGCGCTACGCCATCTTCGGAGGCCTGTTCCACCTGCTGACACACGCCTTCTTCAAGGCATTGCTGTTTCTGACCAGCGGCAATGTGATGCACGGCCTCCACGGCCAGCTCGACATCCGCAAGATGAGCGGCCTGCGGAAGGTGATGCCTTACACCTGCTGGCTGATGTTCGCCGGTTGCCTGTCGCTGGCGGCGTTTCCGTTCACCGCCGCCTTCTTCAGCAAGGATGCCATCCTCGCCGGCGTATTCGAACGGGCGCTGGGATACCACGGCACCGAGCCGAGCAACTGGTTCTTTTTCCTCGGCGGCCTGGCCCTGGCCACGGCGTTTCTGACCGCCTACTACTGCTTCCGCGCCTGGTTCCGCGTGTTCATGGGCCCGACCGAGTACGAGATGGGCACCGATCACGGCCATGATGAGGATGCCGCTCATGGCGGCCATGAGGACGCACATGGCGATGACCACGGCCATGGCCACGGCGAGGCCCACGAGGCAAGCTGGCTGATGCTCTCGCCGCTGTTCATCCTTGCTGCGGGAGCGCTGTTCGCCGGGTTCATCGGTTACGGCATCGTGCAGGAGCTGGTCTGGTCTTCGACTGCGGCGATCACCATGCCGGCGCTGGTCGAGGACACCTCACAACTCCACCTGACGCTGATGGTGCTCAGCGGAATCGTGGCCATCAGCGGCATCAGCACCGCGGCGTGGTTCCACTGGCTGCGGCGTGATGCAGCATCGCGCATCGGTGAAAAGGCGGCGCCGCTGGTGCGGCTGCTCCACAACAAGTACTACATTGATGATCTGTGCTGGGCATGTATCGTGATGCCGCTGCACAGCCTCGGCAAGCTCTTCTTCCTCATCGACCGCCTGGTGATTGATGGCCTGGTGGCCCTGGTCGGCCTGGTGCCACGGCTGATGGGTCGCTCAGTCAGGCCGAGCCAGGCGGGTGTGCTTCAAGGCTACGGTGTGGCCATGCTGGCCGGCCTGGCGGTCGTCGTGGCGGTGGTGATGATGGCGGTATACCTGACATGAGGCCTGAAACACTCATCCCGCTGATGGTGCTGCTGCCGCTGCTGGCGGCGCCGGCGATCTTTGCGCTGCCGCGGCGGCTGAGCGAGGTATGGGCATGGGCGCTGTTCATCAGCGTGCTCAATTTCGCCGTGGCCGTGGCCGTGGTGGTCTTCGCCTACCTCCCCGCACCCGGGAGCGAAGTTTCACGCCTTTCAGAGGGTGGCTTCTTCCTCACCGGCGCCGGCTGGCCGTGGCTGGAGGACTTCGGGCTTCGCATCAGCTTCGGCCTCGATGCGATCAGCCTGTGGCTGGTGGTGCTGACGGCGCTGCTGATGCCCATTACCGTGCTCGCTTCACGCACCGCGGTGACCGAGCGGTACCGTGAGTACTACATGTGGCTGCTGCTGCTGGAAGCGGCCATGATCGGCACCTTCATTGCCACCGATGTCATCTTCTTCTATGTCTGCTTCGAGTTCACGCTGGTGCCGATGTTCTTCCTCATCGGCATCTTCGGGTCGACACAGCGGCTGAAGGCAGCGCGGGTGTTCTTCCTCTACACCTTCACCGGATCGCTGCTGATGCTGGCCGGGCTGATCTACCTGGCGTACTTCAACGCCGCGCAGGACCTGGCCACCGCCGCGCAGACACTCGCTGAGCTTCGCAACATCGACGTCTCCGAGGCGCAGGCATGGCTGGCCGGGCAGGAACAGGCTGCGGCGCTCGGCCACTGGACCTTCGACATCCAGGCGCTGACCTTCACCGCTCAGACGCTGATGAGCCCGGCGCAGCAGGGCTGGCTGCTGCTGGCGCTGCTGGCCGGCTTCGCCGTCAAGGTGCCGTTATTCCCCGTGCATACGTGGCTGCCGCTGGCCCACACCGAGGCCCCCACCGCCGGATCGGTCATCCTGGCCGGTGTGCTGCTGAAGCTGGGCACTTACGGGCTGATCCGCTTTGCCCTGCCGATGTGCCCCGAAGCCGTGGTCACCTTCGCCCCTTACATCGGTGTGCTCGCCGTCATTGCGATCCTCTACACGGCGCTGATCTGCTGGGTTCAGACCGATGTGAAGCGGCTGATCGCCTACTCATCGGTTTCGCACCTCGGCTTCTGCGTACTCGGTCTGTTCGCAATCGATGCCGAGCGCCACATCGGCCAGAGCGGCGCGGTGATGTACATGATCAACCACGGCCTGTCGACCGGCGCGCTGTTTCTCTGCATCGGCATGATCTACGAACGGTTCCATACGCGCGAGCTTGCGGCGATGAGCGGCCTCGGCCGCGTGATGCCGGTGTGGGCCTTCTTCTTCGTGCTGTTCTGCCTTGCGAGCGTGGGCCTGCCGGGCCTCAACGGGTTCATCGGTGAGTTTCTGACCCTTGTCGGTGCGTTTCTGGCGACCGACACGCTGGGAATGGGCTTCGCCATCGCGGCCGGCTTCGGCATGATTCTGGCGGCGATCTATATCCTCTACATGGTGGGCAAGGTCATCTGGGGGCCCACGAAGGTGCCTGAATCACACGATCACAACCGGGATGCAGCGCACGCTGGCGAGGCCCACCATGGCCCGGCAGTGCGAGATCTCAACCGTCGCGAGATCGCCGTGCTCTCACCGCTGGCCGCACTGTGCATCTTCATCGGCCTGTATCCGTTCCCCATGTTGCAGTCTCTGGATAAGCCCGTGATGACGCTGACCCGACCGGCCGCGGAGGTCGTCGCCGAGCGTGCCGATGCCCGCAGCGAAGCCGAGCGCGAGCAGGCCGCCCGCACCTTTGAAGCCATCGAGCGCGATGCGACAAGGGAGGGCCGGCGATGAACCCGATGGTAGAAAAACTTGCCGGGCTGGGGCCCGAGATCATCCTGCTGATCGGCGCGGTGGCCTGCCTGTTCATCGGCCTGATGCGGCCGCCGGGCACGCGCCGGATCACCCCCGCCGTCGCCGGCCTGTCCCTGGTGGCGTGCATCCTGCTGCCCGCCGCATGGCACGCGCTGACCAGCGATGAGCCAACGGAGGCTGCGGGCGTCACCCGGCTGCTGCACATGGGGCTGGCCGAGACCGCTTTCGCCGCCTATGTTAAGCTAGCCGTAGCGGGCATCGGCCTGCTGCTGCTGCTTGTGGCCGTGCGGGCACCGGAGCAACTGCCTCAGACCGATGAAACCGAATCGGGCAGGGTGCCCTTCGATCCGGCCAACACCACGCGGGGTGAGTTCTATGCCTTTTTCTTGTTCAGCCTGACGGGCGTGATGCTCTGCGCCAGTGCCGACAGCCTGATCTGGCTGCTGCTGGCGCTCGAACTGACCAGCCTGCCGACCTACATCATGGTCGTGATGACCCGCGACCGCATCTCGGCCCAGGAAGCCGCCGTCAAGTATTTCTTCCTCGGCGCCATGGCCGTGGCGATGTTTCTCTATGGCTTCGCCCTGATGTACGGCGCAGCGGGTACGGTGCAGATATACAGCCCCGCCTATGCGCCCGAAGCCACCAGCATCCACGGCTACATCAGCGGTTTGCGCGAGGCCGGCGAGGCCCTGCCGCCGGAGATGCTCATCGGCCTGATCCTCGCCGTGATCGGCATCTCTTTCAAGATCGCCGCCGTGCCGATGCACTTTTACACCGCCGATGTCTACCAGGGCGCCTCCACCCCGGTGACCGCCCTGCTCGCGTTCGTCCCCAAGACGGCCGGCTTCGTGGCCCTGATCATCCTGCTCGCCGCCGTGGGCTGGCCACTGCCTCCGGCCCTGGCAATCCTGCTGTGGGTGATGGCCGCGGCGACGATGACGGTAGGCAATGTGCTCGGCCTCGTTCAGACCAGCGTCAAGCGGGCGCTTGCCTACAGTTCCATCGCTCACTCCGGATATATGCTCATCGGCCTGATCGTGGGCCTGAGCCTCGTCGGCGGCGCCAATGGTGGCGATGCCGGGCAGGCCATCACCGGCCCGTTCGAGGTTACGGCGCTTCAGAACGGCCTCGCCGGCGTTCTGTTCTATCTCGTTGCCTACGGTGTGGGCAATCTCGCCGCGTTTGGTGTGCTCGCCTGCCTGCGCAGCCGGGGTGAGGAGGCCGACACCTACGATGACATCGCCGGCCTTCGCCATCGCGATGGTGGCCTCGCCGCGGTACTGCTGCTGGGCATGATCTCGCTGATCGGACTCCCGCCCCTGGCCGGCTTCATCGGCAAACTGTACCTGTTCGCCCCGGCGTTCACCACAGGCCAGACCGCCCTGGTGTGGCTGGTGGTCATCGCCCTGCTCAACAGCGCCATCAGCGCCGTGTACTACCTCCGTATCGCCGCCACTGCCTACTTCGCCGAGCCTGAAGGTGATGTCACCGTCGTGCCATCCGCCGCCCGGCGGGCCGGCACCATGATCGCCGGCATCCTTACCGTCATCATCGGGCTCTTTGCCGGTGCCTTCGGCCTGACCACGCTTGCCAACCAGGCCGTCGACCTGCCCATCACGGTGTGGCCGGAAGCGGCCGAAACAATGCAAGTTCCTGAAAGCAAATGATCGGGCGGCACGTAGCACGCAGCACCCGCCGGCACACGAAACAGCCCTCTCAACCTTATCCAAGTCCCTGCACAACCACGCTCGCCAGCACTCACCGCATCGCTGGCGCTGCATCGAGCAGCCGATGCAGTGGCTTCGGATCAGCAAGGTCCGGTACCACCACATCGCCCCCCGCCTGTTGCAATTGCTCAACGCTGTAACTGCCGGTGGCCACAGCAAGCGCCAGGCACCCGTGGGCATGGGCACAGTCGATATCGCGCGGCGTGTCGCCGATCACAATCACGCGGCGGGGATCGCACGCATGCCCGAGCCGCTGCTCGAATCGCCGCATGGCCAGGGCCGTCAGGTCCGGCCGAACGGTACCCTCATCACCGAAGGCGGTAACTTCGAAGACGCTCGGATCGACGGCCGCGGCCTGAAGCTTGATCGGTACCGCCCGGGTGTAGTTGCCCGTCAGCAGCCCGAGCACCACATCACCGCGCTCCGCGCGGCGTTGTTGCAGCGCTGCGATCAACGCGTGAATCCCCGGCATCACCACCACCTTATGCGGGTTGGCCCGAAGCGCAGCCTCGAGCAAGTCGATGTACTGATCGTGAAACTCATCGTGGTGGCGGTCGTGATCCTCGATGCCGTTGCGGGTGGCAAGCTCAGCAAAGATGGCCGGGTCGAGCCCACCGGCGGTCTCGATGTCCCACTGGAAGTCATCACCAAAGATGCGCCGGCCGACCTCATGCATCGCCTCCACCCCTGCCCGACTGGTGCGGAGGATCGTGCCATCGACATCAAACAAAAGTAGAAACGGATGAGCCATCACAACTTCCAGAGGCAACTGCCCAACTTCACCATCAGTGAATGAACCAATCCGGAATCATCAATCGAACGTCCTTCCCGGCTCCCACACACGCCACCACCGCGAGCATACCACAACGCCCTCACCTGGCACCGGTCGCCTGACCGATGCAGTGGCACTCGTCCGTTCACGTTCCCAAGCGGCCCCGCTCCCTTCCCCCTCCGCCGCGCCGGCACAACTTGCCCGTGAGCGGTTCACGCGACATGATAGAAAGCTCAAGTGTGCCACTCACCCTCGACCGCACGGAGAAACTCCCGCCGCGGCCCAACCCGAGCATCGTCCCCTTGCCATCCGCCCCCGACCCAACCGAACAGATCAGCCGGCCGGCAAGGCGATGGCTTTATCGCCTGGGCTTGGCCGCATTTGTAGGCGTGATTGCCGGGATTGCGGCGGCGATCCTGGAATGGGCACTCGTTACCGGCCACGCCGCGCTCGCCGGCAATTTCACCCACCTTGGCAGCGCCGAGGTCTTTCACTTCGACTGGCGAATCGTGATGTTGCCCGCAGCGGGGTGTTTCCTTGCCGGGCTCGTGACGTACCTGTTTGCACCGCAGCCGCATGGTCGCGGCGTGGACCACGTGACCCGCGCCTTTCATCGTGGACTCGGCCACATGCCGATGCGGAGTGCATCGGTCAAGGCAGGCGGCGCGGCGCTGGTGGTTTCCAGCGGCGGCTGCGCAGGCATTCAAAGCCCCATCGCGGCCCTCGGCGCTGCGATCGGCTCGACAATCG
>PUNN01000334.1 GCA_003552605.1 Phycisphaeraceae bacterium | reverse complement strand
GGCGGGTCCAGAGCAGTTGATGCGTCAGCGCTGCGGCCCCGCTGACCACGGCCAGCAGCACGGCCATGCTGAATAACCATGAGGGCAGCGGGGGGCGGTGGGACATGGTTCACCGAGGTCGGCGGTAGTGGTTGGCCTGCGTGGCAGTTGGCATGCATGCACGTGAACGCGCGGTCATCCGCCCGGTGTCCCGGCCAAGCATGCAAAAATGTCGGCATCTCTGTTGTGGCCGATCACGCCTGCCGCAAGCGTCGCGTCAGCAACAGCGTGCCACCGGCAAGCAGAGCAAAAGCGGTAGCGGGCTCGGGCACGACTTCAAACTTGAACGTATCCGTGATCGAAAACGCCTGTCCGTTAGCCGTCCCTTCAGCTTTCAGATCAACGCTGTATTCACCAGGCGCGGTGAAGCCGAAATCCCAGTGCCCGTGAGCATCCGACCCCATGGTGATGCCCTCGTTGTACTCAGTGGCGATGGAGGAGAGAACAGGGCTGAGGTTGCCGAAACTGCCTGCACTCCATGCCCCGAATTCGCCCGGCCCTTCGATGTCGTTCAGGGTGACCGTGACGGTGTCGATGGCCGAGGCAGTAGCGAAGCCGAGGAACGGAACCCCTGCCTTTTCGCTCGCTGGGAGCGTCCATATCTCCTCGCCCTCGTCGATGGCGAGAAAGTCCATGTCGAACGGAGCTTCTGCGCGCTGTGACTCCGGAACGATGGTGATGAGCCTGTCGGGCTTCACCTTGCCCACGAACTCCGAGCCATTTGATGACCCCACCTGCTCGTCCTCGACCACCGCCGTGGAGCCGAGGCGGTACATCCATCGCGCATCACCATCATGATAATCGACGAGCAAATCGGCGTGGCCGGCGGTGTATTTCGCCGGCTTGTCTTGCGGCGGGTCATCGATGATGGCGGCTGGAGCAAGGGTGCCCGCGGTAAAAAGGGCGGGGATAGCGCCGGCGAATACAACGTGTTGAGAAACCTTCATGTTCTGACTCCTGTGCCGCGGTGCCCGGCTGCGCCGCGGACTGCTTCTCGGGCCGCAGGTTGCCGGGGCGGCCGCGGTGATCAAGGGCTTGCAATGGCGCGAGCATGGTCAGGGCCATCATCGACCCGGCGGTCGCGCGAAGTTGTCACCTGATTCGATGCGCTCCCGTTTGTCTTCCGCCGCGTGTGAAGTCACGTGTCCATCGGCGTAAAGGTAGTTGCTCGAGCCGCTGTAACGATCCGGTTGAATGTCAGCAAGAACGGCGTTCCAATTCGTCCAGCCGCCACCGCCGCTGTCGCGGGCGTGGGTGTGATCTGCCGTATGGGAAACCGGCAGATCATCGGCCCCGACAAAGGTGGTGATGGTGCGCGAGGGCTGGGGGATATCTTCGCGGCGTCCGAAAGATTCCTCCGGAATGACCCGCCCGAACGAGTCCCGCATCGCGCTGAGAAAGTCATTCATGATGTAGCTCGTACCGCCACGTTCGAGGCGTTCGGTGGCCCGTGGGTCAGCGGGGCAGATGCGGACCTCACCGATCATCTCGATTTCTCGTGAAGGGTCCTGCGGGTGTGGCTGAATGTCCGTATCGAGGTAGGATTGGAGCACGAATATCCACGCCCGCTGGTGCTCGGGGTTGCTGTGGGTGGTCTGGGGGAACCAGCCGGCGTAATCGTCTTGGTACATCTGCATGGCCAGGCCGATCTGTCGCATGTTGCTCGCTGAGGTCGCCTGATGGGCACGCACGCGAATCGCCGCGAGCGTCGGGAGCAGGATCGCCATGAGCAGTGCGATGATCGACACGACCACGAGCAGCTCGATCAATGTAAAACCGGCGCGGTGCGGGCCGGATTGGGGCGGGGCCGCCCTTGCGGTTCTGATGCGAAGCTGTGGAGGATTCGGTTCCATCAGGCTCTTTACCCCCATCGCAGGGGTGGTAATGGCTGTGAGCAACCCCATGGGCAGGTGGCGCTCAGGCGGGCGGCCAATTGCTATTGATAACGCAGTATCGAGTAATGATAGTGAGTTTTCAATATGAGTCAAGCCCGCCTCCCCTCTTAGCACCGCTGCGCCCCGGCAGCCGGGAGGCGCCACATGGAATCGGCATTTTTAAGTGGTTTCCTGAAAGGAATTAAGGTGCCATGAGGCACCCGCCTTTTGACCCAAGCGCCAAATCACCGGCCCCCCGGCCCGGTGTGCGCAGAAAAACACCCCGTGCGGGACGGGGCGTGCAGATCGGTGTGCGAACTGTGCTGTAACTGGCCCGCCAGGGCTCGAACCTGGAACCTCCTGATCCAGAGTCAGGCGTTCTGCCAATTGAACTACGGGCCAAAATATGAACCAGCGGCGGCCATCGCCGCGTGGTCGCGGGTCATCTAGCCCTCCTGCGGCTGCTGGCTGCTATCGGCTCATGCTAAGTGGGGCCTGCAACCGGGTCAACTGCTCGGGCCGCTTCGGCGAACCCATGGAGCCTGGGTGGCATGGTCAGCAGCCGTCTTCGGCTGATGGCCATGCGGCGAACCCCCAATCACAGGCCGTCATGGCCATCGGCTGCGG
>PUNN01000156.1 GCA_003552605.1 Phycisphaeraceae bacterium | reverse complement strand
GGGCAGGCCGCGGTCACCGCCGCGATCCTCACCATCTGCCACAGCGGGCAGAACTTCATCAGCACCACCAGCCTCTACGGCGGCACGTGGACACTTTTTACGCAGACGTTCAAGAAGCTGGGCATCGAGGTCCGCTTCTTCGACTCGCACAAGCCCGAGCAGATCGCCGGCCTGGTCGATGAGAACACGCGGCTGGTGTTCACCGAATCGCTCGGCAACCCCCGCAACGATGTGCCCGACTTCCGCGGCATCACCGGCGCCGCCCACCAGCAGGGCCTGCCCGTGGTCTGTGACAACACCGTCACCACCCCCGCCCTGTTGCGGCCGATCGAGCACGGGGTGGATATCGTCGCCTACTCGACGACCAAGTTCATCGGCGGCCACGGCACCCACATCGGCGGGGCGGTGGTCGACAGTGGCAACTTCCCGTGGGCGCAGGACCCCGAGAAATGGCCCGAGTTCTGTGCGCCCGACCCGGCGTATCACGGCATTGTCTTTGAAGAAGCCCTGCGCCCGATCGGCAACATCGCCTACATCATCCACATGCGGACCCACTGGCTGCGCGACACGGGCGCGGCGATGAGCCCGTTCGCCGCTTTCCTTTTCCTGCAAGGGCTCGAGACGCTGCACCTTCGCATGCCGCGTCACTGCGAAAACGCCATGGCCGTGGCCCGCCACCTGGAGAAGCACGACCTCGTCGAGTGGGTGAATTATCCCGGCCTCGAAAGTCACCCCGACCACACCATGGCACAGCAATACCTGCACGAGGGCCACGGAGCCATCGTGGGCTTCGGCATCCGCGGCGGGTACGATGCGGCGGTGCGGTTCATCAACAATGTCAAGCTCGCCTCGCACCTTGCCAACATCGGCGATGCCAAGACACTCGTGATCCACCCGGCCTCGACCACGCATCAGCAGTTGACCGCCGAGGAGCAGCAGGAGGCCGGCGTCACACCGGAATACGTGCGGCTTTCAATCGGCATCGAGGATGCGGCCGACATCATCGCCGATATCGATCAGGCCCTCGCCGCCTCGCAGGCCTGACCTGCCGACCTGCCACCCGGCGGCCGCAAGGGCCTGCGCACCCGCGGCCGATTCCCGCCGCTTCCTGCCCACCGGGCGATACCCGGCCTGTTGACCATGCCCGATCCGACCTTCGACAGCTCGGATGCCACGCGCACGGGCAAGCCGCTGCGCTTTGCAAGGACGGTCAGGTTCGACCGGCCGCTCGAGCTGTCCGATGGTGCCCGGCTGCCGCGTGTGGAGGTGACCTACGAAACGTGGGGTTCGCTATCTGCCCGCCGCGACAACGCCGTGCTCATCTGCCACGCCCTCAGCGGCGATTCACATGTAACCCGGCACGAGGCCGATGATGATCCCGGCTGGTGGGAGATCATGGTCGGGCCGGGCAAGCCGATCGACACCGAACGATTCCACGTCATCTGCGCCAACGTTCTGGGCGGTTGCCGGGGGACGACCGGCCCCAACAGCATCAACCCCGACACCGGTGAGCCCTACGGCGCCGACTTTCCGGTCATCACCGTCGAGGACATGGTCGATGTGCAGAAGATGCTGCTCGATGAACTCGGCATCGAGCGCCTGCTGGCGGTAGTTGGTGGGTCGCTGGGCGGGCATCAGGCGCTGTGCTGGGCGGTGCGGTATCCCGACCGCATGGCCGGGTGTGTGGCCGTGGCCACCAGCCCGCGGCTGACCAGTCAGGCCCTGGCGTTCGACGTTGTGGGGCGAAACGCCATTCTGCGTGACCCCAACTACCACGGTGGGCAGTACTACGACAAGGAAGAAGGCCCGGATGTGGGTCTGGCTCTCGCCCGGATGCTCGCGCACATCACTTACCTCTCGCCGGAAGCGATGGAGTTGAAGTTCGATGCCGACCGCATGCGGCCGCGCGATGTGCCCACCGCATTCGAGAAGAAGTTCAGTGTCGGCTCCTACCTTGCCTACCAGGGCGACCGGTTCGTCGAGCGGTTCGATGCCAACAGCTACATCGTGCTGTCAATGGCGATGGACCGCTTCGAGCTTGGCCGGGATCAGCAGCAGATCGCCGCGCGGCTGGATGCCGCGCAGTGTGCATGGCTGGTGCTCAGTTTCAACAGCGACTGGCTCTTTCCGCCCTGGCAGTCGCGCCAGATCGTCGATGCCCTGATCGACCGCGCGCGGCCGGTGACCTACTGCAACGTCACGAGCCCGAGCGGGCACGATGCGTTTCTGCTGTCGGACAGCATCGAGGTCCATGGCGAGATGACGCGGGCCTTTCTCGGACGGCTTTGTCACGCACCGCATGACCCGGGCCCAACATCGGCGGTGAGCAGCACCGGTTCGGGCTCGCCGGCCGAAGCCGCCGAGGCCGCCGAACGCGCCCAGCAGGCATTCGATGGTGAACGGCTCGATATCGACATCCTCGCGGGCCTGATCGAGCCGGGCACCTCGGTGCTGGACCTTGGTTGTGGTGATGGCCAACTGCTGGCCGCGCTGCGGCGGCGCGGCCATCGGCGGCTGATGGGTGTCGAGCTCGATGAGCCGGCCATCGTCCAGTGCGCCCGCCGCGGCCTCGATGTGATCCACGCCGACCTCAACGATGGCCTGCGAAGCTTCAGCGATCAGCAGTTCGACTACGTGGTGCTTTCACAGACACTTCAGTCGATCGTCAACACCGAGGCGATTGTGGCCGAGATGGTCCGCGTCGGCCGCTACTGCATCGTCAGCTATCCCAACTTCGGCTACTTCAAGGTCCGCCGCATGGTCGCCGAGGAAGGCCGCAGTCCCCGCACCGCCCACGGCCTGCTTCACTATCCATGGTACCGCACGCCGAACCGCCGCTTCTTCAGCGTCCTCGACTGGCGCGACTTCTGCGCGGAAAAAAGCATCGAGATTCATCACGAGCTGTTTCTGGATACGGAAACCGGCCGACAGATCACGGAGGATCCGAATCTGCGGGCCGACCTGGCCATCTGCATCATCAGTGGGTGATCTCCCGTCCCGACGGGCCGCCGCGAGGGCGTGCGGTAGTATCCGCTTGAGAACGAGTCGAACCCATGGACCGATTCGCTGATGTAGATACGCTGCTCGCGGAGGTCGCCGGGCAGCATCGCATTCCGGGTCTGGCCGCCGCCGCCATTGTTGATGGGCAAGTGGCACATGTCGGTGTTCACGGTTGGCGCGACCTTGAGCGCGGACAGCCGATGACCGCCGACACGCCGTCCCGCTGGTACTCGATCTCCAAGCCCCTTACCGCCCTGGCACTGGCGAAGCTGGTCGATGAGGGCAAACTGCGGTGGGAAACGCCGGTGGCCGAACTCGTGCCGGGCCTGGCTTTCTCAGACCCCGTGGCCACGGCGCTGGCCGATGTGGCGGATTGCCTGCTCCATTGCACGGGGCTGCCATCGGGTGACTGGACCTGGTGGCAGGCCCCGCCACACCCTCGCGTGTTGCTGCAACGGCTGCCGCACGTGCCCTGCCCTGCGGGCTTGCGAAAGGGCTATCACTATCAGAACCTCGGATTCACCATCCTTGGTGAGGTGTTCAAATCGGCGGGCACCGACTGGCATTCGGCCATGCAGGAGTTGCTCAGCCCGCTCGGGATCAAGCCCCTGACCCGACTCGAGGCTTTTGTCGCCGCGCCCCGGGCACTCGGCTATGGTCCCAATGGTTTTTCCGAACCGGTGCGGATTGATGATTTCGATTTTGAAGCCGTTGCGCCAGCAAGTGCCGTGTGCGGCTCGATCCGTGAGTTGGCGCAAGTGGCATGCGCGCTCGTGGCCCGCGGCGGCTCAATATTGCCGGAATCGCGATGGGCCGAGGTGGTCCAGCCCCGGGTCGCTCTGCCCGCAACCCCCTGGCCGGAGATGCAACAGCCTTGCGCATCCCTTGCCAGCCGCAGCGTGGTCTACCGTGGCGAGTGGATGATGCAATGGGCCGGGGGGTGGTGCGGCTACGTCTCGCACCTGCTGGCCATCCCCTCACGCGGTATCGCCGCCTGCGCCCTGGCCAACCGCTCGGCCAGCCCGGCGGCGGAACTGCTCGCCCTATGCCTGATCGACCGCGCTGCCGGCTGGAACCCGCTGCCGTGGCAGCAACGCCTGCTCGAGCAGAAACAGGCGCTTCGACAGCAGGCGCAGCAGCACCTGCGGACACGGTTGAACCGGCCCCGCGCGGCGTGGCCGGCGAAGGACATCTACGGCCGATTCGTCCACCCGTCCTATGGTGAGTTCACCATCATCGAGACCGAGGGCGAGCCGCACCTGCACTTCCGTCACGTCCAACTGCCACTGGTACCACGCGATGATGGCAGCATCAGTGCCGATGGGGCAGGCGCCGGTTTCAACGAGCTATGCTGGGACCTGCACCCGCGCATCGAAGGCAACCGCATCACGGCATGGCTGTTCAATCCCGACTGTCCCGCCAAGCCCTGCTGCTTCGAGCGGGTCGAGGACACATGAGCCCCCTCACGGGCCATGTGCATCGGCCGGGCCGGCAGCCAACACTCACGCCCCCAGCAACTCACACGATGACAGCGGAACACCACCAGCGGCGGCGGCCCCATCCATATCACGATGCCGACCAGTGCAACCGGCCATCACGAACCTCGGCTTCAACCCTTTCACCGTTCAGGTGCAACTCGGGTTCGCCCGGGACATTGACCTCGAGCTGACTGAATTCGCCGGTCGCCTCGATGCGGTCTTCGCCGATGCGCAGAAAGCCGTGGCCGGTGAAGGTGAATCGCTCACCATCATCCTCGAAAGTCACCGCTTCGTTCGCCGTCTCATCCCAGGCAAGCAGCAGGCGGTCGTTGATCCCGCTGCCATCGCGGCCCACGATGCGGGCCCCGATGGCCCCATCGTGCTGCCCGATGCGATCGAAGCGCTCGACCTGGTGGTTGCCCACACCACCCTCGAACGGCTCGTGCAGCGCGGCGAAGGTGGTCGATTGCCCCTTGCGGGTGACCAGTACGCTGCGGCCCTGATCCTCGACATCCACACTTGGCGGCACTGAGCCGAGCACCAGCGTCCCGGCCTCGGGCAGCATCCGGATGCGCACGCCCACCTCACGGGGTGAATCGGGGTTGACCTCATCCTGCATCACGGTCACCACCCACGGCTGATCCTCCGGGTCCTTCACCTTCATGTTGTGCAGGTGGGGCCGCTCGACCTTGCGATCGCCACGCCAATCGTCCGCGGCCGTCCATGTGTCGCCGTCGAAATCATGAATGCGGCCGCGGGCGAGCACCTGCCAGTCGAAGGTCCGGTCCTCATCCTGGTCACTCTTGAGCCAGAACACATCGAACAGGTATTCATCGGTCAGGAACAGGGCACGCTCCTGATTGACATCGCTGTAGACGCCCTCGGCCCCCACGCTCGTGAAGCGCACCGGGCCATCGAGATCTTCGCGCAGGCGGTGGTTTTCCACCCCCCGCTCGCCGCGGTCGACCCAGCTTGCCCGTTCACCATCGACCACCACACCGCTGTGGCCCCGCACATGATCGCGCCAGGCATCGCCGCCGGCATAGCCACGCGCCGTGCGGCCCATCCGGTCGTAGAGCATGCGGTTGTGCGAGACATACTGCATGATGGCGAAGCAGTCAGACACGTAATGCACGTAATACATGGCGAACTGGAGCGACACCGCGGGGCTGGCAGACTCCCAGTAGTCACGCGAGTGCTCGGCCCGGAGCATGGCGAAGCCGCGCTCGAAGGTCACGTAGGACTCCGCCGGTGGCGGGGTGACCTCATCGGGCTCGATCGGCTCGAGGCCGAAGTATGGGCTGGGATAGTAGTGTTCATCACCCGGCTGGCGGAGCTGGGCGAGAAAGTAATCGAAGTGAGCATCCGGCCAGCGGCGGTGAGCGATCTCGAACCAGCCCGGCACGCCCATCTTCGGCAGCGGCCCGTTCATGTGCGCGTGGCTCCACCAGCGGCTGCCGCCTTCCCCATCGGCGTTGTAGCCGTTGACGAAGCCCGTATCACCGGCATCACCCATGGTCACCGCGGGGTAGCGCGGCATCCCGCCCGGCTCGGCCTCCAGCCGCGGGTAGCTGATGTCGAACAGCATCTTCAGACGCTTTTTCACCGTCGCCCCGCCTTCCCCCTCGTAGTCATAGCCATACTGGCCCAGGCCCAGCCGATCCAGCGCCTCGCAGTACATGAGCTTGGTGCCGAGGTTCGAGTAGTGCTTGCCGAACTCTTCCATATAGAAGCGGCCATCGGCGAGATATTCATCGAAGTACCACTTGAACCCGCCCTGGCTTTCGAACATCTTCCGGATCAGCTCTTCATCCTGAAGCGCCACCGCCATCAGGTGCGTGCCGATGGCACGTGGCCAGTGCATGTTGGGCAGCCAGCTTGTGCGGTCGTAGGCGAAGTCAGGATGCCACGGCTGATGTCCGCCGAGGTGGAAGTTGATGTAGGTGCGCATCGCCTCCTCGACACCCTCGCGCTGCTCATCGCTCAGTTCATGGTAGAACACATCGTAGCGCAGGGTGTTGAGCGTCTGCTCATCACGCATGTGGCGGTCACCGTGGCTTGGCCCGCCCACGTGCCATTCGAGGTCATCCTCATCGATGCCCCAGGTCAGCGGCTCGGGCTTGCGGTCGATGAAGTTCAACAACTCACGCTTCTCGCGCTCACCGGCGGCCTCATCGCCCATCACCATGTAGTTGAACAGGTTGCGCAGCGTCCGGTTGCCGCCGACCTCATCGTTGGCCGTCTGCTCGTTCATCCGCTCGTACTGCTTCTTCGCCAGCGGATCGTTCTCGATGCGCTCGCGAAGCTCGGCCGCCTCCTGCTCGGTCCAGAGGATGAATGGGCGCTCGACCTTGCGCATCTCGCCCGACTCGGTATCGGCATGAGCGGTGGAGGTGAAGGCGTTGAGGGTGAAAGCGGCCGCGAGTGCGAGCGCCACGGTGGTGGTCGATCCGATGCAATTGTTCACGCGATGGCTCCTTATCAATGTCCCCCGGTCCTCGCCCCCGGAGGTTCGGCAACTGGCCCTGTCTTCCCCCGCCGCCACCGGAAACTCCTTACAGTACCGCAGGCCACGGTCTCGGCCCAATGGTGCGCCCCGAGCCCCCCCGTTGTGGCCTCAGCGGTCCAACGCACACGACGTCGAGGTATTGCATCCACCCGGGAATTTCTTTCCCACCCCACCACCGAGACCGGCGCCAGGGAGCCGGGGGGCTTTGACACCCACCGCGGGCAGGCAACCAGGGCAAACGCATGTAGACGCGAATCCGGGTGGCATGGTCAGCGGCTTCCGGGGGTGTCCGCAGCCGATGGCCATGACGGCCTGTGATTGGGGGTTAGCCGCATGGCCATCAGCCGAAGACGGCTGCTGACCATGCCACCCAAGCCACATGCGTTTGCCGCGGGCAGGCAACGGGGGGCATGCGTTGGCCAGCTCAGGGGAAGCCGGTCACTCGACCTCACCGAGGATGATGCGTTCGCCATCGAACCGCACGGTCCGCTCACCGACAGTGACCACGGCGTCGAGGCCCGTACCCTCGACCTTGACCTCGGGTGCTTCGCCGCGCTGAACCGTGGCAATGATGAAAAACGGCCCCTCGTGCTCGCCACGCACCCGCTCGACCGGGCCGTGGTAGCCGTAGCGGGGGTCGGCTTCTTCGATGTGGTCGGTGGCTTGGCCGAGTTCGATGTCGCCCGGGGTGATGAAGGTCGCGTGCAGGTTCTCCTCACCGTAGTCGAAACCGAAAGTGGCACCGTCAATGGTGACCTCCGGGCGGCCGGAGGGTTCATCCGGCACCGGCCATTGCCAGAGCTTCTCGCCCGGCACATCCACCCTGTCGACCAGCACCACCAGCGCGGGGGCGCCGCTGAGGCCGCTGTAGTCCATGGCGATCGCGCGCAGGCCGCGGCCATCCCAATCCGGTTCCTGATCAGGGGCCATCACCAGCATCCGGTCGATCGAGCGACCCCGGCCGGGCGAACTGTAGACATCGTTCATATCAATGGCCATAGCGCCCGAGCCATCCTCGAACTGTTCCAGGTGCTTCAACTGACCGCCCGCGCTTCGGTTGTGCTCGCGATCGGGCAGGATGACCACCGGCTCGAGCTGGCGCGCACCGTTGCGGGTGGTCGGCCCCGTGGCCCACGCGCGGCCGAGGCCGTGCAGCCGGAAGGTGGCGGCATTGGGATGGTTCCAACCGTGAATCGGCCGGGACTTGAGAAATACCTGCCCGATGAAGGATTGTTCACCCTCCCAGCCATCCCGCCAGGTATGAAAGCCATAAGTCGGCGCGTGCCAATGCTTCGGCATCACCTCAGCCGGATGCTCCGGTTCCATGTCGAGCGGGTAATTCAGAAAAGCCAGCGCCAGATCGAGCCCGTTGCCGAGTGATTCATCTTCGAAAACGCGCCCGGCATCCTCCGGCTTGTCGATACCGGCCATGTGATTCCAGGCCCACAGCAGGGCCGGCCGGTATTGCTCGGGTGAAATGGGCAAACCCGCCGCCAGCAGCCGTCCGTTGAGCCCTTCGACGCTGTTCAGCTTCAGCGCGCTGACCGCACCGCCTTCACCAAAGGCACACTGCATCATCCGACGTGGCAGCAGGTGGGTCACATCATCGTGTGTCCAGGGGACGCGGCCGAGCGTGTTCGGTGCCAGCGATGCGTAGATCAGCGGAAAACGCGTGGCGATCAGGGCATAGACCCCGGTCTCGGCCTGAAAGCCGCCATCGCCGATGCCCAGCCGGTAGTGCCGCCAGACCAGGCGCCAGCCGCGATCGATCATCTCCATCACCATTGGATGGGTATGCTCATTGCGCTGCCAGTCACGCTTGCGCTGTTGCCAGACTTCCATGCGGCGATCGTAGTCGACCCGGGCATCGGCGAGATGCTCATCATCCGGGCTGACAAGGCGCGGACGGATCGGCCCTTCTTGTGGCCCGCGCTCAGTCACGAGCATCAGCGGGTAATGACCGGGCGTCAGGCGATACGCCTCGCGCTCGAGCGATTTTCCCGCGAGCCAGAGCTGCATTCCATCATCCGGGCCCAGCGGTACCACCGTCTTCTCCTGTTCGACCTTCAACACGGTGTACAGCAGCTTCGTTCCCTGTTTCTCACTATCGTCATCCTCACCTCGGCCACCAACAGCACCGATATCGACTCCCTCATCGGTAATGGCATCTTCATCGATAAAGTGAAACGTGATTTCCGATGCGCGTGGCCGACCATCGCTGGCGAGGCGCAGCACGCGCGTGGTCGTGCCGGCTTCGGGTCTTGCCTTGCCGTAGCCGCCAATGCCCGATAGCAGGTCCCGCCCGGGCGATCCATCGACCGGCCCTGCTGCAAGCCATCCTTGCGGCACCACCCCCTTTTCCAACGCGACCACGGGCACATCCCCGCGGGGCTCGAAATCCGAATCGGGGGCGATGGCCGTGGCGTCGGCGAACGGCGCTTCCGGCGCCTCAGGACTGACCGATTGCCACGACCGGCGCTCGGATGGTGACTGCGCTTCCGCTCGCCGCGGCTGCCATTGGGCACCAGGCCGCCCATACTGGGTCAACGCGACGATCGCCGCACTGCCGAAACCGGGGCCGTAGTAATTACTTACGGGATGGTGGTTGGCATAGGAGATGCGCAGGTGGTTCAACATCATGGGCAACTCACGGCGCAGCTCCGATTCGATCCGCCCCACCAGGGCCTCCGGCCACGCGCCTCGGCACAGGTCCAGCGCCAGGGCAAGCTCGACCTCGCGATGCCCCACACCCCCACTGCCTGATACACCAACAATGATGTCACCCACCAGCCGCTCGGCCTGTCGCTGGGCCTTCGCGGCGTAATCAAGGTCACCGGTGAGCTGATACAGCATCCCCAGCGACACCATGTCGCCATTGGCCTCAGCGCGGCGGCGATATGCGCGGCCGAAAGGAGTCTCAAACTTCTCCCGCAACGCAGGGCGGTCTTCGCGGCGGAACATCACCCGCGGGTGCTCATCCCGCCGTGGCGGACGGAAATCCGCCTTGCGGGCCCGCGGCGGAAGCACCTCGCCCGTCACGTGGCCCTCAATCTCGCGACCCTTGAACTCACCCGTGTATTGACCGGCCAATGCCTCACCATCGCGCTCCAGCCGTACCCGCCAGGCCCCCGTGGCCCGTTCATCCACCCACAGGTCACCGGTGATATCCATGACAAACTCGAGTTCCACGTGCCCGTCCGTCACCGCGGCGCTGCGAACCGCCCCCTGATGCACCCCATTGCTGTAACCCAGCGCCATGCCCCAGATGCGGCCCCACCGCCCCTCATCGGCCTCAACATGGAGCATCAGGGCGCGGCGGTCATCGTCGGAGTCACCGGTCCATATGGTGTCGTGCAGCGTCAGTTCGAGGATGCCATCGAAGTCTTCCAACACGTCCTCACCCATGGCCGGCTCGGTTGAGGTCGGGATCGCAAGACATGCGGCCAGCATCAGCAGCAGCCATCGTCCCTGCAACCCGTCGCAGCAGGCGTTCGTTGTCAGCACGGGACTTGCAATCATCGATGCCTCCACGGCCCGGCCGGCGGAACTGCCTTTCTAAGCTGACGGGCAGCGTGCCCCATCACTCAGCATCCTCCGCCTCGTTCTCGAATCCTTTGGCATGGTATTGCTCGATCGCGCGTGCCATCTGCTCATCGAGATGCCAGAACGCCTCGGCACGGCCGCCGGCATAATCGGCATACGCAGCCGGGGCATGCCCGGGCGACTTGATCCGGCTGTCACTGAGCCAGCCGGCCTCGCGGTCCAGGTCACGACACTGCACGGTCTGCTCCGGACGGCCGTCCAGCTCCGGCAACCGGTGGGCGGCCGCGCGGCGGATGAACAGGGCGCAGAGTTCGGTCAATTGTTCGGACCAGTTGGTATGGTCGCCGCCGGGATGTACGATCATGCTCATCAGGTGGTCGCGATCCTTCTCGCGGCGTTCCAGCATCTGCTTTCGCATCATGATCCACTGCGTTTCGCGCCCGTATTCTTCCCGCAATCCCCCTTCCGGCCCGACTTCCTCCAGTTCTCCGTTGATCGCGAGGAACGGCACCCCCGCCAGCGAGGCATCCTCATCCGGAATGTGGTGGTGCATGTTGCCGCTCTTGATGTGGATGACCCCGATTACGCGGTCCGGCGCCCAATAGGCGATGTTGCGGGCGAAGATGCCACCCACCGAGTGCCCCATCGTCAGCAGGGGCAGGTGGGGCAGTTCGGGTCGATCGGCCACTTCGGCCAGTTCCTCGAGACAGCGTTCAAACTTGTCCCCGGCATCTCGCTCGACGTATTCGAACATCACATCCCAGCCGGGGTCAAAATAGATGATGCCCAGCCCCTTTTCCGCCGCGGCGCGGCGAATGGTGGCCGAGCGCGTCAGCCGCTGCTCCAGCCGCACCCGATGAGCGACGATCAACCCCCGCAGCACCTCGGTCTCGGGCGGCACCCACAGGTTGGCATTGCCCGGCGGCCGCTCCTCGCCCCGCCGCGGCGGCGCCTCGATCGGTGCTTCGTAATGCCACCGCGGGTCGGTCAGCAGTTCATCCGCGAAGCGTTCACCGGCCTCCTTACCGGCCCCACCCTCGGCGCTACAGATACCGGTTGAACCTGCTCCGAGCACGAGCAACGCCACCAACAGCGTAAAACACCACTTGGGCATAGATAAACCTCCCTGAATCGTCGGCCCGGATGAGCATCAACCGCTCCCCGGCGGCACTTCGATCATGGCCGAACGCCTTCCCACCATACCCCATTGCAAACTGCCGCCACCACCGCACAGGGCAAACGCATGTAGGGGTAGAACCGGGTGGCATGGTCAGCGGCTGTCCGCAGCCGATGGCCATGGCGGCCCGTGAAGGCGGAACCGGTGCATGGCCATCAGCCGCCCACGGAGAGACGGCTGCTGACCCTGCCACCCGAGCTACATG
>PUNN01000123.1 GCA_003552605.1 Phycisphaeraceae bacterium | reverse complement strand
GTAGTTTTTTTTACACCGTATTATTTCATATTTGGCGCTTCGAACTGAGAATTTCAGACTTAAAAATTTAATCTTGCCTGCAGGGGGTGGCTTATAATAATTTTCAGTGTGTTGAGTATAAAAGAAGAAAAAAACTCGACCACCAAAGGTCAAAATAAAGAGGCTCATATGAATAGGTTAAATAATTGTACAATGAAAACTTTTCTGTTCGTTTTGGCAGGCGTCTTCGGCTTCATTTCCATGGCTTATCCAAAAAGTTTTGGGCCGCCTTCGGAAGTTGATCTGGAGTTTGATGGTTTCGGCTCCCGGCGTATAGTCATACCGCAAAGCGAGTCGATTTATCCCGAAGATGAGAACTGGACTCTGGAGTTCTGGTTCAAGATGCGTCCGGAGTTAAGCGGAAATCTGAAAATTCTTTCTTCCAGAGCTTCTCGTGCCCAACGGGAGGGGTTCTATGTGGGCCTAAGGCAATGGGTCGTAGTATGCAGCGAGGGTGAAAGTGCAAGGCTGGGTTACAGCGGCGATATGCCGGTTGACCGGTGGGCGCATATAGCCGTTCAAATCGACCGGGATGATGACAAACTGCGTGTTTTTTTCGACGGTCAAAAGATCGAAGAAGTCGATTCGCCGCTGGAAGGACCGATTAATCCCGATTCGGAGTTTCTCGTCGGCGGGGATACTATAGGAAGCTTCCAGGGGATAAAAGCCCGTATGACCGATTTGAGAATCTGGAAGGGGGTAACCTTGTCCGAACAGCAGATAAGAGATAATATGCGCCTCGGGGAGGAATTAAAGGGCGCGGACGGACTTGTCGCCTACTGGCCCATGAACGAGAACAGGGGTCGCGTTGTGGCTGATATCGTTGGCGGGAATGACGGCGAAATTGCCGGGGAAGCTTTATGGCGCGATGAACGCACTTTGTCGAAAAATCTGCCCCCCTCTATCAACGCCGACGGGGTCCGGGATTTAACACTCGGTCCGGTTGAATTAGCCTCCCCTGAAGGTGAGGTGACCTACCAGTGGTATTTTGACGGCGAACCGGTCGAAGGCGGCAATGAAAGCGTTTTACCCCTGCCGGACCTGAGCGAGGATGATCTGGGGATGTATTATGTCGTTGTGGATGATGAGCGTGAACTGACTCCGATTCGGTCACAACATGTCAGGGTTGCCATGCCGGACTGGCCGATGTGGCGTTTCGATCCCGCACGAAGCGCCGAAACGCCGCTCGAACTCTCCGAAGAACTTCACCTGCAATGGGTCAGGGAACTCCCCCAGCCACGGCGCGCCTGGCGTCCGCAGGTTGACGACGGAGATAAACTGGCCTTTGATGCCTCCTATGTGCCCGTCGCCGTCAAAGACCGCATATTTGTGCCGTCCAATGTTACGGACAGTCTGACCGCTTATTGCATGGAAGACGGCCGGGAATTGTGGCGATTCTATGCGGATGGCCCCGTTCGACTGGCCCCGACGGTATGGAAGGGGAGAGTGTATTTTGTGAGTGACGACGGTTACCTCTACTGTCTGGATACCGATAGCGGTGAACTGAAATGGGAATTCCGTGGCGGGCCTTCGGATCATCGGCTGCTCGGGAACGAACGTGTCATCAATTTCTGGGCGGCTCGGGGCGGCCCCGTTGTCGATAACGACGGAACGCTTTTTTTCGGCGCTGGGCTGTGGCCGATGCACGGTGTTTTCATCTATGCGCTCGATGCCGAAAGCGGCGAAGTGCAATGGGTCAACGATATAATGAGTTCCGATTACACTCAGGCTCCGCATTCAAGAGCCTACGGTTACGGGGGCATCGTTCCCCAGGGGTACCTGGCGGTTGATGAAGAGCGTCTGGTGGTGGGCGGCGGCCGAACCTATCCGGCGTTTCTCGACCGCTCGACGGGCGAATTCCTCAGTGCCAGGCTCCGCTCAAGAGGCCGCGGCAGCGGAGGATACGATGTTAATGCTGTTGAAAAAGAGGGAGTAGGTATGATGCGTAATGATATGCTCCACAACAGAGTGGAGTCGATTTCCGAAAAGATTAATGGAGAAGTATTTTACAAGATGGCGGCACGCGACAGACTTTTTGTAACGACAATGGATGGTAACCTGTACTGCTTCGGGCCGGACAAAAAACCGGAGCCTGTCGTTCACGATGACAATCCCGTAGCCTTCAATCCGCAGTCGGACCGGTGGTCAAAAGTAGCTTCTGAACTGACCGGCACGCCTGTCGGACGTGAGGGCTATGCGCTGATGCTGGGCGCCGGTTCGGGGGACTTGCTCAAGGAGATCATTGCGCGCAGCGAGTTGCATGTTGTTATTGTCGAATCAGACCCTGAAGAGGTTGTGCAGTTGCGCGACGAGTTGGCCGCTGCCGGGCTGTATGGGCGACGTGCGGCGGTGGTCGAGTCGAATGTTTCGTCGTTCAGTGTGCAACCCTATTTGTTCAATCTGATCGTCAGCGAAGATACTCGCGATGCGGGATTAGAGTTTGACGGGACGCTTTTGGAGAATGTGTTCGATTGGCTCCGCCCCTATGGAGGTATGGCCTGGTTGGGGGCTT
>PUNN01000454.1 GCA_003552605.1 Phycisphaeraceae bacterium | reverse complement strand
TCGGCGGCCTGTTCGCGCTGCTGCTGCGGGCCGAACTGTGGAATCCCGAGCCGCTGTTGCTGACCGACCGGGCGGAGGCGTGGGACTTCTACAACCACATGTTCACCCTCCATGGTGCGGTGATGGTGTTTCTGTTCATCATCCCCGCGATTCCCGCCATCATCGGCAACTTCGCGCTGCCGCTGATGCTCGGGGCGAAGGATGTGGCCTTCCCGCGGCTGAACCTGCTGAGCTTCTATTTCTGGGCGCTCGGTGGGCTGTTTTTCGTGTTCGTGCTGCTCAAGGGGGTGTTAAATGCGGCGTTCGGTGATGTGGTCATTCCCTTTCTGGACATGACACTGGTCGACCTCTGGGGCCATGGCGGGCTCGATACCGGCTGGACCTTCTACACGCCGTATTCGACCGACGTCAGCCAGTCCGCGGTGATCGAGGCCACATCGGGGGCGTTCATCCTCGGGTTCTCCTCGATCCTCACCGGTGTGAACTTCATCGCCTCGATCCACATGCTGCGGCCGCGCGGCATGACATGGTTCAAGATGCCGCTGATGCTCTGGGCCCTCTACGCCACGAGCATCATCCAGATTCTCGCCACCCCCGTGCTCGGCATCACACTGCTGCTGCTGATCGCCGAGCGGGCGCTGGGGGTGGGCATCTTCGATTCGGAGATGGGCGGCGACCCGGTACTCTTTCAGCACTTTTTCTGGTTCTATTCACACCCCGCTGTGTACATCATGGTCCTGCCCGCCATGGGGGTGATCAGCGAGGTCATCTCGGCTTTCAGCCGCAAGCACATTTTTGGCTACAATTTCATCGCGCTCAGCTCGCTGGCGATCGCCTTCCTCGGCTTCCTGGTCTGGGGCCACCACATGTTCGTCAGCGGCCAGTCGCCGATGGCGAGCGCGATCTTCAGCCTGCTGACCTTCTTCGTGGCGGTGCCGTCGGCGATCAAGACGTTCAACTGGGTGGCCACACTCTACAGGGGCGATATCCACATCAAGACGCCGCTGGTGTGCGTGCTGCTGGCAATATTCCTGTTCACCATCGGCGGCCTGACCGGTCTGTTCCTCGCGGCGCTGTCGGTGGATGTCCACGTGCATGACACCTACTTCGTGGTGGCGCACTTCCATTACGTGATGATGGGAACGGTGCTGTTCGCCTTTATTGCCGCGCTGTACTACTACTGGCCCAAGATGTGGGGCCGGATGTACAATGACAAGTTCGCCATCATCGCCGTGCTGGTGGCCTTCCTCGGCTTCAACTGGGCGTTTTTCATGCAGTTCGCCATGGGAACGCAGGGCATGCCGCGACGGTATGCAACCTATCCGGAGCAATACCAGCCGTACCATCAGTTCTCGACCGTGGGCGCGTTCGTGATGGGGGCGGGGATGACGCTGGTGGCGATCAGCCTCGGTCACGGCCTGCTCGCCGGCCGCCGCGCCCCGGGCAACCCGTGGGGCGCCAACAGCCTCGAATGGCACACGACCAGCCCGCCGCCGACGGAGAACTTCGAGTTCACGCCAATCGCCGATGATCCCTACGACTACCGCCACTGGCACCATCTCTCCGATGAAGAGGGATGGGTCTGGCGGCCGGATGCGGAAGATGCCGATGTGGAAACTCCTGCCGGAGGGGTCCCTGACCCGATGGCGTCCGTGCAGCGCAGAGATGACGGCGGTGGCGGCGGGTAGCCGCCGCAGGCCTGAGTGAGTCCGAAGCAAGGCAGACGTTCACGCTCATGAATCAGCAGCCACCTTCTCATCGCGATGATGCCCACGGCGACGGCCACGGTCACCACGACCCGAACCTCGCCCACCACTTCGATACCCCCCGCCAGCAGTTCGATGCGGCGAAGGTGGGCATGTGGGTATTTCTGGCCACCGAGATTCTCATGTTCGGCGGCCTGTTCTGCGCCTATGCCGTCTGGCGTTCCAACCACCCGGAGGTTTTTCTCGCCGCGCATCACGAGCTGAGTATCCCCAAGGGACTGATCAACACCATCCTGCTGATCACCAGCAGCTTCACCATGGCCTGGGCCGTGCGCGCGGCCCAGCTCAACCAGCAGCGGCTCATGGTGATCCTGCTCAGCCTGACCATGGCCGGTGGCTGCGGCTTCCTCGTGGTCAAGTATTTCGAGTACGAGGAGAAGTACGACCACCGCCTGTGGGTGGGGGTAGGGAACCTGTTCAACCCCGCCTACGAGGACGCGGAAGCGGATGAGCAGGCCGAAGAAGATGCGCAGCAACAGGAGCAACAGGCCGAACCCGATGGCGATGTCAACGGGGAGAATGCCGAAGCTGCCGACGCTGATGATGAAAACGCTAACGATCAGGATGCTGAAGGGGCCGAAAATGAAGAGGCCGCCGATGAGCAGCAGCGCGGTCCGCCCGTCATCCGGTTTGACGATGATGCCCCGGATGTGGTCGAACTCGATGGGCCGATGTGGGGAACCGGTCCGCAAGGGGTGCGTGAAGAGGTGCTCGAGGGTGAGCGTCCGCGCACTGAGCGTGCGCCCAAGCCCGACATCGATGCACTGCCCGCCGGGGTCAAAGAAAAGCGGCTACACCAGTTTTTCCAGATTTACTTCCTCATGACCGGGCTGCACACGCTGCACGTGATCATCGGCATCGGCCTGATCCTCTGGATCACGCTTCGTGGCGCTGCCGGGGCATTCGGCCCGCGCTATTACACCCCGGTTGACCTTGTCGGGCTGTACTGGCACCTGGTGGACCTGATCTGGATTTTCCTGTTCCCGCTGCTGTACCTGATTCACTAGCCTGACCCGCTGCGTCCGTTGCAGGGAGCCCAGCCCATGAGTCACAGACCACCACCGCCACACACCGACCCGCATGCGTCGCCCCACGAGGGTGAGGGCCATGGGGGATCGCACGGTGACGATGACCACCACCCGCACGTGGTGCCGTTGCGGCTGCTCGTGGGGGTATTCGTTGCGCTTCTGTTTCTGACCTGGGCCACGGTGGCGATCGTCGAGGTTGATCTTGGCGCCTTCAACGTCTGGGCCGCGCTGCTGATCGCCTTTGCCAAGGCGGTCCTGGTGGCGCTTTACTTCATGCACCTGCGATGGGACAGTCCGTACAACAGCCTGGTGCTGATCGCGGCACTGTTGTTCGTGGTGCTGTTTCTGGGGATCACGATCGTCGACACGCTGCAGTACCAGCCCCGGCTGGACATATGGCAGACGGGCAACTGAGTGGCCGCCGGGGCACAGCGAGTGGAGCGAGTCAGGAGGGCGCGAGGTGGTGACGGCGGGGCGGGTGCCGGCAGCGGCGCCGGCGCCTGCGGCCGATTGATTTTCGCAGCGGCGGTGGCTTCCGCCCCGCTGCGTGGAAGGCCGCAGGCCGGTGTCGGTTTCTTGGTGGAATCATGAGGTCAGGGTGAAATGGGCGCATTGACCCCGCTAGATCACACTCCGCCGGGGACGGGCAAGGTGGGCCTGTTGTTCTTCCTGGCAGCGCTCGCTGCGCTGTTCATCGCCGGGATGGTCGGCTATGTGGTGATCCGCATTTCGGGACAGGATGCCCCGCCGATCGGCAGCATCCATATCCCCGGCCTGCTCTGGGTGAGCACCGTGGTCATCCTCATCAGCAGCGTGACGATCCAGCACGCCGTGGTGTGTGCCCAGCGGGAGCGCCAGAATCACATGCGCATCTCACTGCTGGCGACGCTGGGATTGGCGCTGCTGTTCATCATGGTGCAGACACCGACCCTGGCTGATCTGATCGATCGGCACCGCGAACTGCTGGCCGCCATGGAAAACGGGCAGGGGGGTGATGGCGGTTCCGCACCCGCCGGCCGCTCGCTCTACGCACTCATCTTCATTCTCATTCTGCTGCATGCCCTGCACGTGATCGGCGGCCTGATCCCACTGGCGGTGGTCAACATCAAGGCGTTTCTCGGGGGTTACGATCACGAAGACCACCGCGGGGTCAGTTACATCGCGATCTACTGGCACTTCCTCGACGGCGTCTGGCTGGTGATGTTCATGACGTTGCTTGTGATGAGCTGACCGAACATGCAGCACCAGCCGTCTGCAAACCGGCCATCGCGCAGGTGCAGGCGTTCAGAACTTGTGTTCGTCGTGGGCCCACTGGAAGAACTCGCGCGAGGCGGCGATGGCGGTTCTGATGAAGCGGTCGAGCAATTCCGAGTGCATCCCGACCGAGGTCTCGATCGCACTCTTTGTCATCAGCACCTTCGCATCCTCGCTGACCTGCCGTACGTAGGCCACGGGATAGATGCGGTTGGTGTTCCACTCGTTGCACACGCCCATGGCCTCATTGATCCGCTCCTCGGGCAGGCGCACGCCGAGCGTGGCATGCAGCAGCAGGTGTCGTTTGCTCGGGTCTCGTGAGATAACGACCTGGAGCGGGCCGTTGAAGAATTTGAGCAGGCCCGCGAGCGAGACGCTGAAGGTGTCATTATCGCGGCGCTGGTAGGGTAGCTTCAGCGCATCGAGCTGGCGGGTCAGCATTTCCGGATTGAACGTCTCGATACGGGGCATGGCCGGCTCCATCGCCCGGTGTCGCTGGACACCGGCGAAGGCGGTCGGGACTCGACCACAGCGCCCACTGCGCGGTGGCTCAGACCCGGTGGGGTGGGCATTGTAACGTGGCATGGCCGTGAAGGCCGGCGCGGCAGCGGCGCAGCAGGTGCTCGACATCGGCCACGAGCAGGTCCGGGTCAAATGGCTTGCCGATGAAACGGTCAGCCCCCACCGTCCGGGCCTGGTCCGCATCGACCGCGCTTCGCCGTCCGCTGATCAGCCAGATGGTCATGCCGGCTGCATCGGCGGCCTCGCGTCGGAGGGTGCGACAGATGGTGTAACCGTCAAGGTCCGGCATGACCACATCGAGAACGCAGAGTTGCGGCCGCAGTTCGAGGGCGAGGTCGAGCGCTTCGATGCCGCTGGCCGCGCTGAGCATCCGTGGCCTGCCTGCACGGCCGATGAGGAACTCGAGGGTGATCCGCGCATGCGGCTCATCATCCGCGATCAGCACAAGCGGGGCCACACCGGCCGATGCGCCAATTCGAACGAGGGGTGGATGGAGCGTGTGTGCCGACATCGCAGGGGCTTGTGCCAATCAACAGGAACCGTTCTTGAACCGCCCCCGGTGAACGTCACCCCCCGGAACCCCCGCCCCCGGACCCCCGGACCCCCGGACCCCCGGAACCCCGCAGCCATCGTAGACCTTGCGGCCTGCGGAGGTTCCCATTGCCCTCCCGAAGACGCCGGCCCGGCACCTCGAACCAACCACCACCCACCCGGGGCACGGTGAGCGCTCGGCAATCAGCCACATCGACCATCCCGGCTTCAGCCTTGACTCGAGAAGATCGGCGGCATGTTCAGCGCTGCGGGAGGCGCCTTTCGCCGTCGGGCTCCCCCGGATCGAATTCCACCCGCTGAGCACGCCAGCGCGGCCCGTTTCGGGATGGCGGCGGAACTCCCGGCCTCAACTGATTCTCCCGTCTCAAAAGCTCGGTTTGATCGCCCGCAGCGACTAGCATCGGACATGACCCCAGCGGGCATCGCGTTCAACCCGCGACTTCTGAAACAGGGAGCTTGTCATGGCTGCGAACGAGCAAATGCAGAATTGTGCGTGCCCGGACTGTAAGTGCGAGGTCTCCCCCGCCACCGCGGTGGACCGCAACGGCAAGAAGTACTGCTCGCAGACCTGCGCTGATGGCCACGCCGATGGCAGCATCGGCTGCGGTCATACCGGCTGCGCCTGCGGCAAGGCGGCATAACGGGGCCGCGGCAGGGCAAGTCGTCTTCGGGGCGGTCGCAGCATCCATCGCGATGCGTGACGATCGTGGTGTTGCGAGCCGGATGCGGGCGTTACGGCCAAACCACCACTTCGCGTTCAAGGTGGACGCCAAAGCGATCGTGCACCGTGTGTTCGATGTGTTCGAGCAGTTGGAGGATGTCCGTAGCGGTGCAGCCTTCATGAGCGACGATGAAATTGGCGTGCCGGTCGGAAACCTGCGCGCCGCCGATGCAGTGGCCCTTGAGGCCGGCAAGGTCGATCAGTTGCCCCGCCGCGGTGGGGGTGGCGGGATCGACACCATCAGGCAGTTCTGCGAGATTTTTGAAGGCACAGCCGGCCGAACGGCTGCTCAGGGGCTGGCTGTTCTTCTTGACGAAGAAGACCTTTTTCACCCGGTGTCGCAGCTCCTCGGGCTCTTCCGGCTCGAGTTCCAGTTCGGCTTCGAGGATGAATTTCGCCACGATGTTGCTGCGGCGGTAGCCGAAGATGAGATCATCGCGGTCGCGGTAGTAGACCTGCCCCGTGGCGTCCATGACCTGCACTCGGCGGACACAGCTTCCGATATCGCCGTAGGTTCCCCCGGCGTTCATGCGGATGGCCCCACCGACGGTGGCGGGAATGCCGGCGAGGGCATCAAGACCGGCCAGTCCGGCACGGGCGGTGTCGATGACCAGTCTGGGCAGGTTGTAGCCGGCCCCGACGGTGACAAGGTTGCCTTCGATTCGGCATTGGGCGAAGGCCGGATCGCTGAACTGGATCACCACGCCGTCCACGCCAGCATCATCCACGAGCAGGTTGGCCCCGCTGCCGAGGACGTAGATGGCGATGCCGTGCTCACGACAGCGCGCGGCGAGGGCTGAAAGCTGCTGCACGCTCGAGGGCCGCGCCAGCACCTTCGCCGCGCCCCCGACGCCGTACCACGTCAACGGGCCAAGCGGTACCTGCCGCTGGAAGGGCACGTTCAGTTCATTGAGAAGCGTTTCCATGTCGCGAGCGGTGATATTAGCAGAATGGAAAAGCGGCGGGGAAGGGTGATGCGGGAAGAAGGGGGCCGTGCGAACGCATGATTCCCGTCACGAACGGCTTTGCCCCCGCTACAGGCCGCGGGCCACCTTAGCCGGTCTCACACCCCGGCCCGGTTTCATCGACGGGTAACGCCCGCCGGATCCAGCCTCCACCGAGGACGCGATCGCCATCGTAGGCCACCACCGCCTGACCCGGGCTGACCGCGTCCTGGGGCTGGTCGAACTCGACCCGCAGCCCGTCCGGCTGCAAGGCCTGCACCGTGGCAGGGGCCGCGCCACCGTGGGCGCGGCACTGCACGAGGCAGCGGCGAGGCCGGATGGGGGGCTCGGCGAGCAGCCAGTTGGCTTCATCGGCAATCAGGCCGCCTGAGCGCATCTGCTGGCGCGGGCCGACGGTGATGGTGTTGGCCTGCGGGTCCTTGTCCACCACGTAGACCGGGTAGCCGAGCGAGATACTCAAGCCCCGACGCTGGCCGATCGTAAAGTGCTGGTGGCCCTCATGTTGGCCCAAGGGGCGACCTTCGGTGTCGGTAATGGTGCCCGGCTGGAGCGAACCGGGACGTTCGCGGTCGAGCAGGCCGGCATAGTCGTTGTCCGGCACGAAGCAGATTTCCTGGCTGTCGGGCTTATCCGAGACGGGCAGGCCCATTTCCGCTGCGATTTCTCGCACACGCGGCTTTTCATACTCACCGACAGGCAGAATCATGCGGCCGAGCACCTCGCGGTCGATGCCAAAGAGCACGTAGCTCTGGTCCTTGGCCTGCGACAGCCCCCGCCTGAGTTCGATTTCGCCGCCGCTGCCCCGCCTGAGCCGGGCGTAGTGGCCGGTGGCGATCGCATCGGCCTCGATCGACCGGGCGTAATCGAGCAGCTTGCCGAACTTGAGCCACTGGTTGCAGCGGACGCACGGGTTGGGGGTGCGCCCGGCGTTGTACTCATCGACGAAGTAGTTGATGATGCGGCCGAAGTCCGAACGGAAGTTGATGACATAAAAGGGGATACCGAGCATCGCGGCCACGAGCCGCCCATCGGCGGCATCTCCGACCGAGCAACAGCCCTGGCGGTTGCGCTTGCCCGCTGTCGGGTCGCAGTTGAGGTCATCGGCCGGTTCGATGCCATCGTGGCTCCCGAGGCGCATGAAACAGCCAACCACTTCGTGGCCTTGCTGTTTGAGCAGCGCCGCGGCGACGGAGGAGTCCACGCCGCCGCTCATCGCCACAAGCACGCGATGGGGGCGGTCCGTTCGGGGCATGATGCATCGCTTGGGCCGCCACGGTGGCCGGCCGGATTATCGGGCCACAGGCGGCGGGTTGGCATTCTACGCCCGCAACTGCCGATGGTCGCACTGCGTATAAGGAATGCCCCACCGACCGGCGGTGCGGGCCGAAGGTGCGGACGGGGCGGGCAGTTGTCGCCCTGTCAGTGTGGCCATAGAGTAAGTGGCCGGTGCGAGCCGCGGGCTCGCACCGCTGCGACGGTGAAATCCAACCGCTCAACATAGGGAGCCTGTTATGTCAACACATGTTTTGCGAATGCCACTGATGGTGGCGATGGTGGCGATGCTCGGCGTGGCGCTGGCCCCGGCGACCCCCGCCGCGGCCGATGAAGCGGGCACGTCGAAAGTCCTGTCACTGGTGCCGGAGGATGCTTCGATCGTGGTGCTGGTGCCGAGCCTCGAGAAAGTCTCGCGCAATCTCGAGATGCTCAACAACAACCTCGACCTCGAGGTCCCGCAGATGGCCGATGCCATCGGCTCGCTGCGGGATCAACTTGGCGTTCGCGGTCTGGATGAAAAGGGTGGAGCGGCGCTGGTGATGCGCAAGCTGCCCATTCCCGAGCCGGGCGAGGATTTCGTCGGGGGTGAGCCCGAAGTGCTGCTGATGGTGCCGGTGAGCGACTTCGATGCGATGGTCGGCGGCTTTAATGCCGAGGATGCCGGTGACGGTCTGCACCGATTCACCATTGAAGACACCGACCCCATCTTTGCCCGCCGCGTGGGCGATCATGCGGTGCTCGGACCATCGCGCGATGCGGTGGGGGATTACGAGGCCGGCAACGGCGCCGGTGAGCGGCTGATTGAAGCGGCCGGCAGCGATGCGATGCCGACTATCGAGCGCAGTGCCATCAGCGTGCTGATCAACGTGGCCGAACTCGGGCCGAAGCTGCGGCCGCTGCTCGAGGAAGGTTTCGAGCAGCAGATGATGATGATGCAGATGATGATGGGCAATGGCGATGAGATGATGGAAGGCAACGTGGCGATGGCGCGCATGGCCTTCAACGCCATGGACCTGCTGCTTCGCGATACGCGCGGTGCGGTCATCGGCCTGGAAGCCGGTGGGGCCGGGGGCATGATCAACGTGGCCGTGGCTTTCGATGAAGACAGTGAACTCGGCCGTTATGTGCAGGCCGGTGAAGGGGCGCCGAAGCTGCTGTCGCGCGTGCCCAACCGTTCATTCATGTTCGCCATGGCTGCCGATTCAAGCGCCCTGAACATGGCCGGCCTCTACGACCTGCTGACCCAGGACCTTGATGAAGAGATCAAGGACAACCCGGTGCTTCAGGGTGTCACTTCCGCCTTGGAGATGGCCAAGCTGAGCAAGGGCAGCAGTTCCGTGATGTTCGCGCCGAGAGGTGGCCTGATGGGGCTCGCCGGCGGGTTTGAAGGGGTAAGCGTGTACGAGGTGGAGGATACCGAGCGCTTCGTCGCGGCCCACCGCCAGAGCATCCAAGACATGGCCGACTTCGAGATGGACATGGGCGCCGGGCCAGGTGCGGAGATGAAGTACCGCACCGAGTACGAGGAGGATGTGGCCGAAGTTGAAGGCGTCAAGGTACATCGTTACAGCGTCGAGATGGAAATGCCCCAGGCCATGATGGCCGAGCTCGGCCCGATGGCCGGCATGATGCAGGGGCTGACCGGGCAGAAGGGGCACGTCGCGGTCAAGGGCGATCACGTGCTCGTCACCACCGGGCGGAACATCGACATCGTGCGCGATGCCCTGCGAGCCCTCGATGCCGAAACCGGTCTCGGAAGTGATGGTGTGATCCCCCGCGTTCGCCGCGTGATGGACATGGAGAACGCCGCGGCGGAAGGTTACCTGGACATCAAGCCGATGGCCGAGATTGTTGCCGGCATCCTGCCGATGATGGGCGGCCCGCAGATCCGCGTGCCGGCCGACCTCCAGCCTCTGGCCGTGGCGGCCAAGACCCGTGATGGCGAGCTTTCGGCCCGGTTCTTCGCGCCGATGAGTGTGGGCCGGTTTGTCCGCGATCTCGTGGACGTGTTAGAGCAACTCGATCCCGGCCCCGCGCCCGGGCAGCCACAGCAGCCGGGTAACGGCGCCCCGCGCCCACCGGCGTTCTGAGTTGCACAGGCTGGACAAAACCTGAGTTCTTGTCGTCATGCTTTTCTCCTTTTGAGCTCGACCTGCCCATGCGGCGGGTCGAGCTTTTTCATGAGGGGCAGGTGTGATGGCTTGGTGAAAGGCTGATTTTATTTCATTTGTTCATCAAGGCGCTGTGATGCCCCGTTGACACGCCTGGCGTCGCGTTCAGGCAGGATTGGAGGAGGCGCAGCGCTGCATGGTGTGTTCGCTGCGTTGGCAGGGAGTTGCGATCAGGCCACGGATGCCACCAGTGCGGTCCCCACCCATAGTCCCGCTCCCGCCGCGATCAGCCCGCTGATGAGGCTGACGGCCAGGTTCAGCGCCCCCGCGAGGCGCGATCCTTCCTGTATCAGCCGAAGCGATTCGTACATCCAGGTCGAGAACGTGGTGTAGGCCCCGAGAAAGCCGGCGGTGATGGCGGTGCTGAGCGTCGCCCCGAGCCACGCAGCCGAGCCGGCGCCGACCAGCAGGCCGAGGGCAAGTGAACCGGAGACATTGACCACCCACGTGCCCCACGGAAACACAGCCCCGCTCGTCCAGCCCAGCACCAGCCGGTCCAGCAGATAGCGACAGACGGCGCCGCAGCCGCCGGCGATGGCCACCGCGATCAGGGCCGGCCATGTCAGCACGCTCCGGACTCCTCAGTCCCGTTTTCGCTGCGGCCGCGGTAGGCGATGATGTGGACCGGCTCACGCACGACCAGACCTTCGGCGACAAGGTCCTCGAGCTGTGGCAGAAACGCATCAATGCGGTCGGCCCGGTCGATCACCTCGATCACGATCGGCAGGTCCTCGCTCAGTGAAAGCAGCCGCGTGGTATGCAGTCGCGAGTTGGCCCCGAACCCCTCCACCCCGCGGAGCACCGTGGCCCCTGCAAGGCCATCGCGGCGGGCACGCTCCACGATTTCATGGTAAAGCGGCCGGTGGTGGTACTGATCACTCTCACCGATGTAGATGGACAGGCGGACACCTTCACCTTCGATCTTCATGGGGTTCACTCCGGGGCCGCACGGGCGGCCATTTCTTTGCCAGGTTCATCCCGAGCAGCGCCGCGGCAAGGCCGGCGCCCACGCTTGCAGCAGCGTATCCCACTGCCAGCAGGGGTAGGTCGGCCTCGAGCAGCTTCATCAGCTCAACGGACATGTTTGAGAACGTTGTGAACGATCCGAGCAATCCCGTGCATAGCAGGGGATGCGCGAGGCGCACCGGCCGCCATCGCTCGAGAATCAGTGGAAGCAACAGTCCGAGCAGGAATGCGCCGGTCATGTTCTCGATGAACGTGATGGTGGGGAATCGCCCTGCCTCAACGGGGTACATTTCGGCGAGCGCCCAACGCAGCACGGCCCCGATCATGCCGCCGAGGAAGATCGCCATCAGATGAGTCGGCCGAAGCGCAGGTGCGCGGCGTTTTCGCCCCCCACGCGCGCGCAGCGGCGGCAGGGCGATGCCGGGTAACCTGTGCTCAGGCTGGCTCTGCATCAGGCATGATCCTTATACCGTACGGTGGTCAAAACGAGTCCTGCCCGGGGTGTCCGGGGGGTTGTCAGGGGGTTTTCCGGGGGCCTCGGGGGCAGGGTCGGGCAGACAGTCTACCGCTTCATGGGGGCATTTCGCACCGCGTTCAACCGTCGAAACAAACGGGATATGCTCGTTGCTGCAACCCCTGCCTGTTGACGGCGTTGCTCTGGAGTGCATGACACGTGTGGCGGGGGCTTTATATCCAGAGAAGGTTGGGTGGCATGGTCAGCGGCTT
>PUNN01000328.1 GCA_003552605.1 Phycisphaeraceae bacterium | reverse complement strand
GGCTGGTTGAACTTCGGCCGGCCGCCGCTGCTTCGCCATCTCAGCGGCTGACCGCTGGCGAGGTGGGTCACGCTCTCGGGCATGGTCTTGAGGCCCTTGACCACCAGTTCATCCCTCGGCTGATCGAACGCGATCAGGTAAAGCACGCTGCCCCGCCGCGTGGATGCGCCGTTGAAAAGCCCCGCCGGCAGACCCTCGCTCGAGCCGTGGATCGCCTCGCTGTGGACATCGATCCACCGGCCGAGGGGGTTCATCACCTCGAGTTGCGGTTCGGGTATCGTCCCATCCGGCGCCGGGGCGATGTTCAGCAGCATGTTGCCGCCCATGGCCGCCATGTCAGCGAACATCCGCACGAGTTGTGACGGCGGCTTGAGGTTGTCGTTGGCCTGCGGCCCATCCCAGTTGTCGCCCGGGGTGGTGGAGAATTCCCACCACGCATCGCCCGGCCGGCCGAGCGGCGCCGTGGATTCGGGTGTCCCGTAGTGGCCGAGGCAGGCATGGCGCAGGCGGTTATTGAGCACGATGCCCGGCTGGAGTTTCTGGATCATTTCCGCAAGCTCGATGCTGCGCCACTGCTCGGCAGTACGCTCCCAGTCGCCATCGAACCAGAGCAGGTCGATGCGGCCGTAGGCGCTGCACAGGTGCTGCACCTCGGCGAACATGCAACGCAAGAACCGCTCCCAGCGGTGCGGCTCATCCTCGCGGCTGTACTTTTTCGGATCATCGCCGCCGGCCAGCGAAGCGTAGTCCGGGTGCGACCAGTCGGGCAGGCTGTAATACAGCCCGACCTTCAGCCCGGCCTCGCGCATGCCTTCACAGAACTCGGCCACCAGGTCGCGGCCGGCCGGGCTGTGGCGGGCGGCGGTGAACTCGCTCTCGGGACAGTCGAAAAGGGAGAAGCCGATGTGATGCTTGGTCGTCAGCACCGCATACCGGGCACCCCAACTGCGAAACAGCCGGCCCCACGCGCGGGCATCGAAATCCGCCGCGGTGAAACGCTCGGCCAGCCGCCGCGGATGATCGGGGTCGGCCGGATCGGCCGCATACTCCACGCCGCGCTTGTCATCGGCCATCCAGATGCTTTTGAGCACCCAGTGGATGAAGATGCCGTAACGGGCGTCGGGGAACCAGGGTGCGATATGGGGCATCGTGCAACTCCTTCATATGCTGGCGTGTGCAATCAAAACCAGCCGCCGGAAGACAGCACATTCCTGCTGTCCTCAGAACCACCAGCCTGTCTCCATCCTGTCGACGTTCAGGATGACCGGGCATGGTACCGCCTGTGGCGGTTTCCTGTTCTAATGGGCTGATGCTTGCGTTGTGCCTGATTCTCGTGTTAATCGCGGCGACAATCGGTGCCGCGGCCACCGCTCAGGCGTTGGGCCTTGGCCGGCGTCTCGGCGGGCTCGATCGGCCCGAGCCCGGCCTCGCGCACAAGGCCGGGGCCACCTCGGTGCCCAACACCGGCGGCATCGGCATCTTCACAGCGTTCACCCTCGTCGCCGCGGCCGGCTTCATCGCGGCATGGGCTCTACCGGAAGGCTTCTGGGAGGCTTTCGGCCCCGGTGCGGCGGCCTTGGCCGATGAACTGCGTCATCACACCCCCGGCGCCCTGGCCTGGTGGCTGGCGCTGCTGGTCATGCACCTGCTCGGCGTGATCGATGACCGCCGCAACCTCCCCGCCTTTCCCAAGCTCATCGTGCAGTGCCTGGTGGCGCTATACCTCGCGACGGTACTGGACCTGCGCATCTTTCACTTTCTCGATGCGATGCTGCCGGGCGGGGAGGCACTCAGCGTCCTGCTGAGCATGTTGTGGATCGTCACCATCGTCAACGCCATGAACTTCCTGGACAACATGGATGGCCTGTCGGCCGGCGTCGCGGCGATCATCGCTGCGCTGTACCTCGCAGCGGCCCTGCTGACAGGCCAATGGCTCGTGGCGGGCTGGTGCGCGGTGCTGGTGGGGATTCTCGCGGGGTTCCTCGTGTTCAACGTTCATCCTGCACGCATCTACATGGGCGATGGCGGCTCGCTGGTACTCGGCCTGTCACTGGCGACGGCCAGCATTGTCACGACCTACCACGAATGGGCGCAAGTCGAGGCGGTGCCGGTGCGGGTGCATGCACTGCTGATGCCGCTGGTGCTGTTCGCCGTGCCGCTGTATGACTTTTTCAGTGTGGTCGTGCTGCGTCTGCTCCAGGGCCGCAGCCCGTTCGTGGGAGATAAGCAGCATTTCTCTCATCGTCTGGTGGAGCGGGGGCTTTCGGTACGACAGGCGGTGATGCTGGTCTGGCTGTGCACCATCGCCACGGGGCTTGGCGGCGTGCTGTTCGGTCAGCTCAAGCCCTGGCAAGCCGGCTTGATTGCGGCACAGGTCGGTTGCATCGTGGCCGTGCTGGCAATGCTCGAGTTCGCCGGTTGGCGACGGCGGCAGTTGTGATACGCTACGGCAATGAGCACCCCCCATACCCCTGAACCCGACCGTTACAACAACGTTCCCGAGGCATGGTTCCGCAAATGCGGCCGATGGGGCCTGAAACTGCCCGCCTTGAGCCTCGGC
>PUNN01000273.1 GCA_003552605.1 Phycisphaeraceae bacterium | reverse complement strand
TGCACCACCCCGCCCGTCACCGCGCCCGAGCAGCCGCACAGGCAACCCATGGTCGCCGCGGGCAGTCCCTCGATCAGCACCGGCGGCGGCCCCGCGGGCGAGGGCGCAATCGCGCCGCTCGGCACGAGCATGTCGTGGGTGATGGGGTCACCGATTCGAGCCGCTGGAAACATGGGCTGGCTCCCTCATGCGGATGGATTCAATGGCGCCAGGCGCCGACGACAAAAACTCTATCGCGTCCGAATGCCCTTGTCATCACGCCAGCGTGGGGCCGCCAGCCACGTGCGAGTCAACAGGTCGGGCCGGCCGATGCGGGGGCCCATTCGTTCATGCCACATCGACGATGACCTCGCCCGGGTAGCTCACCTGAATGACGCCCCCCCACATGCAGTTGCAGGTGCAGCCATCGTGCAGGGCGGGCATGTTGCCGATGAGCGTGCCCGTGGCGCCGGGCGCCCATGGCGCCACCGTGTTGGGCACACAGGGCGCGGGTGTGGGTGTGCCCAGGGCCGCGGCGGTGGCGGCGGCGACGGCCGGATTGGACTGCGTGGTGCACATGCCGAAGGTGGGGATGTTGACCAGGGGTTTGTGGTCCACGATGTTGGCCGCGGGCGGCCCGCCGGCAAGCGTCTTGTTGGCCGGCAGCACGATCAGGCTCGCGGGGGCGACGCCGAAGCTGCATGTCATCATGGCACCGGCGACGACGAGTTTGGGCATGGCGGGGGCTCCCTGTCTGGTGGCCTCAGCGCGGCGCCTCGAGCAGCTCGACGCGGATCACGTTGGAGCGGTAGCCGGCGAACTCGGCATGCACCTCGTACACGCCGGCCTCTCGGGGTAGTGTCACGTAGCGCAGCAGGTTCGGATTGAACGCGCTACCCACGCTCTGACCGGCAAACGTGGACGGGTCCGCCGGCGGGATGTCATCCGGTGGCGGGATTTCCGGACTGGGATCCTCATCGCGGACCAGACCACTGAACTGCCGACCCGAAGTCTGTTCACGGGCCACGAGCTTCATCGGCTCATCGATCTCGGCATCCATCCCGATGCGGTAGAAGCCACAGATGGGGACGATGGCGAAGCTGCCATCGGGCGCCGGTGGGCTGCCGGCTTGCGGCAGCGTCACCTGTTCGGGCCCGTGAATCGCGACGCCCCGCCACCCGGGGTCGGGATTCTGGGGCGTCAGATCGTGCTCCTGTTGCGTATTGATCGGAACGTGGGCGAATTCCAGCGGCTTGATGGTCATGACATCGGGTCCTTTGCTCTTGTCTTCAGCGCGCCGGTCCTCATCCGATCCGGCACACGAACAGCCGCTGACGACCGCGAACACGGCGACGAAAACAAGCATCGAGGCGAGACCGACGGGCCCCACGCTGCATCGCGCCCCCCACCCCGTCATGGCGATGCCGCCGTTGCACGGTTCGTTACGAATGCTCCGCAAGCTCACCATCACAGGCGACTCCATCCTGCGGTAAGGTCCTGCTTGCGCACCGCCGGTGTGCATTCATCGCAGAACCGGGTCTTGCCGTTGGTTGCGCCGTACATGACGCACTCGGACGCGGCACGGTCCGCGGCCGAATCATAGCGCGCCTGTCCGGCTGGAATGCCCTTGTGGCAGTGAGGGCCAACGTGCCCCTGACTCGTATCATAATAGGTGGCCGTCTTGTCGGGCCGGGCGCCGGTGCCAACGGGAACCATGCCCACCTTGTGGCCCATCTCGTGGATCATGATCTGGTTCTGATCGGTCGCGGACACATCCCGCCACCACGCGCGCGTGCATACGCAGATGAGGTTGCCGCCAGAAGCCAGCCCTCCCCTCATGCGGTCGACCCAGTTGACTCTCAGCCGAATCACCCCGCGGCCGGCCGAAAGCCCCGAG
The DNA here is from genome assembly GCA_003552605.1 of Phycisphaeraceae bacterium. Taxonomy (GTDB): domain Bacteria; phylum Planctomycetota; class Phycisphaerae; order Phycisphaerales; family Phycisphaeraceae; genus B1Sed10-187. The sequence goes on along the minus strand of PUNN01000273.1, from coordinate 684 downwards.
ACATCGACCCGCACGGTGCGGCAGGTATCGGGCCTCGAAGCGCTGACCGCCACCGCCTCACACCGGTCTTCCGCGATGGCGACTGGGGCACCACCGCCTTCCGGGATGAACTGGGCGGACACGAACCAGCCCTCGCCCGGCACCAGGTTGTTCCAGAGGTTGCGGTCGCTGATCGCGGGGTTGGTCAACCCGGGGCCACGGATCGCCACGTTCACCGGTCCCTGGTCCGGCCCCACGTCCACCACGGCGCTGTCCACCTGCTGGGAGGGATTCTTCACGGCCAGGTGATCGGTGTAGCCCACCACGACGACGTAGGGTTCCTTGTCCTTGGCATCGGTGCCCAGGTAAGCCGTGCGCACGTTCGCCACGTAGGTGCCCTGGTCACCTGTGGAAATGTTGTGCATCCGGTCCATCTCGATGCGTCCGAGCATCTCCAGATGGATGCCTTGACGCGCGAACTCGCCCATGAACGTGCCCGTGGAGTCGGCCGCGGGAATGTCCTTCATGCTGACTTCCTTGATGTATGCCAGTCGCCAGGTCGTCAGAGGGTGGCTGCGGACTTTGTTGCCCTCATCATCCTCGGCCGCCACGTGGTAGCTGTCCATGCCACCGACAGCCAGAAACATATCATCTGTGATGATGTGAGTTCCATCATCGTCGGTTGTGTAGCACTTGTCCTCCTCC
>PUNN01000350.1 GCA_003552605.1 Phycisphaeraceae bacterium | reverse complement strand
GCCCCCGGAACTGCCCCCGGAACTGCCCCCGGAACTGCCCCCGGAACTGCCCCCGGAACTGCCCCCGGAAGCACCCCCGGAAGCACCCCCGGAAGTGCCCCCGGAAGTGCCCCGGGAACTAACTCCGGTGTTGACCGGTGACGGGGACGCTCGATAGCCAGTGTCAAATGTGCCGGCTTATGGTGCAGGGCGGACGCATGCATCTTCCAGATCGGGTGGTATGGACAGCGGCGTCCGGGGGTGTCTGCAGCCGATGGCCATGAGGGCCCATGACCGGTGATTCCCGTCATGGCCATCAGCCGCCCCGGGAAACGCGGCTGCTGATCCAGCCAGCCGGGATACATGCGTTGGCCCTTGCTTGTGCTGGCCGCGAGTGAACGGATGCTCCGATGACCTGAACGATCAAGGCGGCGGGGGAGCGGGCCGGCATCTACAATGGCGTTTTCCGGGATGGGCACTGCGTCCACCTGCGCATGCCCGTATGCCAGCGGCAGAAGGAAGACTGAATCATGACCGACCAGCAGAGCGATGGGACCATCGGCATCGCCGCCGGACAGGATGACCTTCTCGCCCCCATGCCCGCGCGCCCGCTTGGCCGCACCGGCTGGGAAGCGAGCCTGTTGACCCTTGGCGGTGTGAAGTGGGAGACCCGTGCGAGTGAGCAGGAGGCGGTGGCGCTGATCCGCCGCGCGATCGACCTGGGGGTGAACACGATCGACACCGCCGCCGCTTACGGCAATGGTGAAAGCGAGCGGCGGCTGGGGATCGCGCTCGAGGGGCTTCGCGACCGCATCTGGCTCAATACCAAGACGGGCAAGCGCGATGCCGGGGCGGCCCGCCGGGAGATGGATGCCTCGCTCGAGCGGCTGCGGACCGACTCGGTGGACCTGATGTTCGTCCACGCCCTAGACGATGAGGCTGATTACAGGCGCGTGATGGGCCGTGACAGCGTGCTGCGGGCGATGGAGGAATACCGGGAGGCCGGGCACATCCGGTTCATCGGCGTTTCCGGCCACTGGCATCGTCACAGCATGTTCCGGATCATCCGGGAGTATCCCTTCGATGCGATACTCGTGCCGACGGGATTATTCAACGTGGCGTATGAGTACGACTATTTCACGGACGTGGTGCCCGAGGCACAACAGCGCGGCATCGCGGTGTTGGGCATGAAGGTTTTCGGCGCCGGCCGGGTGCTGGCGGCCGCCTCGATCGAGCCGTACCTGCGCTATGCCCTGCACCAGCCGATCGACACCGCCGTGATCGGCTGCGACAACATGGAGCAGCTCGAGCAGACCGTCCGCCTGGTGAAACAGCAGCCCCCGCCGTTGAGCGAGCAGGAGCAGCAGGCCCTCCTGCCGGAAGCCCATCACGTGACACAGCACTTCGAGCGCGGGGAGTTCAACTGGGTGCGGCATTACCGGAAGGGGTAGGGGGACTCGTGTCGAAACGATTTGAACAAGGCGATGGCCGGTGGCATGAGCGCGTCAAAAAGTCTCACGAGAAGCCGACTTCCATTGCGCATCGCTTTTCACCGTTCAGCTTCGTTTTCCTCATCGGGAAACACAGGGAACGACAATGTGGGCGTTTCCCCTCGCGTGGAAGAAACCAATCGCTTTACGTCGGGTTGCGTAGCGTGGGCAGCATTCAGAGATGCAGGGGGTGGGGTGGGACACCCGCGCTGCATGATGATGCTCCACGATCGGTGTAGCCGCCTGTGCGCTCGAGGGCCTCGGGGTGCATGACACGTATCGCGGCTGGCCGCCCGGGCCTTCACTCGTCCTCGCCGTTTCCGGGGGTGGAGAGGGGACAAGAGGTGTCCCGCGAAATGTGTCATGCACCCCGGACCTCACTTCGTCTGGAAGGCCCGTGGCTTGTCTTGCACCACGCGGAACTGTATGAAACATTGCCCGAGTTTGAGCAAGTGGCTCCTCTTGGCGGTCCCACGATTGAACAGGCCGTTGTCACGCCCGAAGGCCTGCGGATCGAACACGTGCGCCAGTGGAAATCAGCCGAGGAGTAAGGGGCCAGCGTAATCCGCGGCCCCTATCGCAGGCGATGTGTGATGGCCGCGCTTCCGGGGATACTACGGCGCCTCATCCGGGTTGCTCCCGTGTCGCAGGTCGATCCAGGCGGTCTGGATGGCTTCGAGGATGTCGTTGTTGGGCGACTCCCGCGGGTCGGTCTCGAAGTCCGGAAGCTGCTCGACGAGTTTCTTCAGCGTGCCCGGCCGCAGGGACAGCGGCTCGACATCCGGGTGGGTTTCATCGAGCGCTTCGGCGATCGGGTCGATGTCGGTCCAGGAAAGACGTTCTGGGTTCATGACAGGACGCTCCGGTGGCCGGGGCCGTTCATGCGGTGCGGAAAAAACGAGCGGGCGGCTCCGGCTTGCGAGAACTTACTGGAGGTTGACGGGCATGATGACGTAGAGAAAATCCGATCCGCTGCGGAGCACGCCCGGCTTGTTGGGCGCCCGCAGGTCCATCGTCACGTGCTCGGCGTGGGTGACTTTCAACGCATCGAGCAGGTAGCCCGGGTTGAAGCCGATCTCGATCGGCTCACCGTCGAATTTGGGCAGGTCCACCTTGATCTCGGCCTCGCCCATCTCGGGGGCGCGGCTCGAGAGTGTCAGCCCATCCGGCTGGAACGCAAACCGCACGCCTTTGCTCTCCTCGTTGGTCAGCACCGCCGCGCGGCGCACGGCGCTGTGAAGCGCATCGGTGGCGAGGGTGGCCTTGCGGTCGGCATCCTTGGGAATCACATCCTTGTATGGCGGGAAGTTGCCCTCGACGAGGTTGGACCACAGCGTGGCGTTGTCCGTGCCGAAGATGATCTGACTGTCGGCAATGCGGACCCGCACGGCCTGTTCGGGGTCATCGAGCAGCGACATGAGCATGTGCAACGCCTTTGGCGGAATGATGGCCGAGCCGCCGCCCTCATCGCCCGTGGCCTCGTAGGGGCCGCGGGCAAGGGCGAGGCGGTGACCATCGGTGGCCACCACGCAGAGCTTGTTGCCCTCGCGCTCGAGCAGCACCCCGTTGATGGCATAGCGCGTGTTCTCGCGCGCGGTGGCGTACTGGGTCTGTTCGATGAGTTGTCGCAGCGTCGCCGCGGCGATCTCGAAGTCGCTGTCACCACTGAAGGGCATGACGGCGGGGAAGTCGGCCGGGGGGTAACCAAAGACCTTGAAGTGCGAGTCCTGACCACGGATGTGCGCTGCCTCGTGCTCCATCTCGATGGTCAATGTCGGGTCGTTGGACTCATTGACGATCTGGAGCAGCTTGTCGGCCGGCAGAACCGCCTCGCCGGCCTGCTCGACCTCCACGCGCGGCGTGGAGAGGTGCAGGCCGACTTCCATGTCCGTGGCGGCCACGTGCAGCATCCCATCATCAGTCTCGGCCGACAGCTTGACACAGCCGAGCACCGGTTTGGGGCTGCGGGCGACGACGGCCCCACGGGCGAGTTTCAACGCTTCAACCAATGCGCCCCGATCGCAGACAACCTTCATGGCGTGCCTTCCTTGCTTGATCGCGTGCCGGAAACAGTCCGGCACGAGTCATTCAGCCTAATCCCGCCGCGCCGGGCGGGCAACCGTCACACTTCCGGCTCCACCGGATATGGGGCATGTAAGCATATCACAAACGACAGGTTGTGGCCCACCGGGTGGTTCCGTTGCAGGGCGAAAAGGGCGCATGAGACGCGCCGCGGAGGGGGGCCCTTATGGGTGGCATGGTCAGCGGGCTTTCCGGGGGGGCTTCAGCCCGATGGCCATGCGAGCCCCAAGGGCGCCTCGGGGTACTGGAGGCTCCGGGCTCGCGTGGCCATCTGCTGCGGAAAGCCGCTGACCATGTCACCCTGTCCTGCATGCGTTTGCCTCGGGGCCACCCGGGCGCCATTAAAAAGTCTTATGTGTCCTGATTGTGTGCCACTGCCGCCACCGTCATGCAACGTGCCCACCGGCGGGCTATGGTGTGTGGATGGTGAATGCGGGAAATGCCGTTGTCCTCGGGCTCGGGACGGTCGTGGTCGACCACCTGCTCATGCTGCCCGCGCAGCCGGTGGCGGACACGAAGGTGGAGGTGCTCGAGGACCACTTGCAGGTCGGCGGGCCGGTCCCCACCGCCTTGGCACAACTCCGGCGGCTCGGGCACCACTGCCGCTTCATCGGCGCGTGGGGGGATGACAGCTTCGGTGAACTGATCGAGGCCGACCTCGACCGGGAGGGCATCGACCGGCGATGGAGTCCGCGGCGGGCGGACTGCCGCAGCGGGTTCGCTCATGTCTGGGTCAACGAGGCCACCGGCCTGCGGACCATCGCATACCAGCGGGCCTCGAATCCTCCTACTGCCGGGGATTTGCCCGGATCGGCCCTGGATGGGGTGACGGCCGTGCATCTGGATGGCTACCCCGGGCACCTGGCGCTTGCACTGGCCCGCCGCGCTCGTGCCCGCGGATGTGTGGTGTTCCTGGATGCCGGCTCGCCGAAGGCGGGGCTGTCGCGGCTTCTGGGGGTTTGCGATGTGGTGAACCTTCCTCGCCGGTCGCTGCTGGCGTTGACAGGGTCTGATGACCCGGAGATCGCCGCCGGTGATCTGCTTTTGCGGGGGCCGCGGCTGGTGACGATCACCGATGGCGATCGCGGCGCCTGGGCGGCCGATTCCGCGGGGCTGGATCACCTGCCCGCATTCAATATCGGCGGGGCAGTAGACACCACCGGGGCCGGTGATGCGTTCTGCGGTGGATTGATCCACGGCGTGCTGGCCGGTTGGCCCCGCGAGCGGGTGCTCGCCTTCGCCATGGCCGTGGCGGCGGTCAAGTGCCGGGGGAAGGGCAATCGTGATGCCCTCGCCACGCCCGAAGCGGTCCATGACCTGCTCAATGCCGTATCGGGCACTGCGGGACCAGCCGAAGGGGAAGACGCTGCTACCCCGTGCCCGCCCGCGTTAGCGGCATCGCAGCAGTGATGCGTGGGCGAGCCGGTTGACGCCCTACAATGCCCCGCCGTCGACGTGATCCGGCCATCCCGCCATGCCGGGTGGCGGCCGCCGGGGTTCGGTTGCGATGAGGTGGCCGCACCGCCTGTTTTCGCTTATTCGGGAGCCCTGCCATGAACCGACAACTCATCCGATCGCTCGCGATCATCCTGCTCGCTTTCGGCCTGTTCGTCGTCGTGGCCAAGACCACGCCGATGCGGCAGTGGGATGACCAGTTGTTCCTGCTGACGCAGGTTCGCCACCTCATCCTCGAGCATTTTGTGGAAGAGCCCGATGAAGATGCGATGATGCGGGCTGCGGCCAAGGCGATGGCCGAATCGCTCGGCGATCCGCACACCACTTACATTCCGCCCGAGGACCTTCAGCAGTGGGATGAGCAGGTGACCGGCCGGTTCTCCGGCATCGGCGCCACGGTCGAGGTCATCGACGACCGCCCCCGCATCGTCTCACCGCTCGATGACTCCCCGGCCTACCGTGCCGGGGTCATGGCCGGTGACGTGATCCTCGAGATCGAGGGCGAAGACACGCGGGGGATGAACATCAACGATGTGGTCAATCGCCTGCGTGGCGAGCGGGGCACCGAGGTGACCATTCGCGTACGGCACGAGACGGGCGAGGAGGCCGAGATCACCATCGAGCGTGATGACATCAGCGTGCCGACCGTGCGCGGGCTGCTCCGCGGCGACGAGCAGCGATGGAAGTACCTGTTCGATGACGAAAACCGCATCGGGTATATCCGGATTTCCCAGTTCACCCGCCAGACCGCATCGGACCTCGAGCAGGTGCTTGATGACCTGATGGGCGAGGACCCGGCGGGGCTGGTCCTCGATGTGCGATTCAACCCGGGCGGCCTGCTCAGCTCCGCCGTGGATGTGGCGAGCCTGTTCCTTGATGGTGAAAAGCAGGTCGTGGAAGTGCGTGGACGGCGTGATGACATTGCGCGGACCTACCGGGCGCGTGAAGGTGAATCCATGGCGGGTGTGCCGATTGTCGTCGTGGCCAACGAGGCGAGTGCCTCGGCATCCGAGATTCTTGCCGGTGCCCTCAGCGACCATGGCCGCGCGGCGATCGTCGGCACGCGGACGTTCGGCAAGGGGAGCGTGCAGGAGGTCATCCCTCTCCAGAACGGGCTCGGGGCATTGAAGATCACCAACGCCCACTATTACCTGCCCGGCGGTCGCAACATCAACCGCATGCCCGATAGCGAGGTGTGGGGTGTCGATCCCGATGAGGGCAATTACGTGCCGATGTCATCGCAGCAGGTCCGCAGGATGCGCGAGGTTCGCCGGGACCTCGATGCCCTTCGGCCCGACAACAATCAGCAGCGCGAGGCGGTGACGCCGGACTGGATTGAACAAGAGCTCAGCGATCCGCAGCTTGCCGCCGCCCACCGGGCCATCCTCGGTCGCATTGCCGACGGTGAATGGCCGAAGGTAGGCGAGGAGGCTGGTGACCTGCTTGCCTTCGAAGCGCGGCGGCGCAATCTCGAGCAGCAGCGCGAGCTGCTCGGTGAACGGCTCGAGGAAATCGAGGATCAGCTCGAGCGCATCACCCGTGAAGAGGATGAGGATGACCCCGAAGCCGCCAACGACATCGATGCCACGGAAGATGAACAAGACGTCGAGATGCTGATCGATGAACTCGAACGGCTCGACGAGCAGGCCCCGCCGCTGCCGGACGAGGTGGATGACGATGGCGAGGTGGACCCGTCCGGGATCGAACAGGGCGAAGAGGCGCCGGTCGAGCAGCCGTGAGCACGATCCTCGGACTCGAAAGCAGTTGCGATGAAACCGCCGCGGCCGTGGTCGACGGCGGCCGGTGGGTGCGTTCCAACATCATCGCATCGCAGCATGATCTGCACGCCGAGTATGGGGGGGTGGTGCCGGAGATCGCCAGCCGCGCCCACCTCGAACGGCTCTGGCCCGTGATGCAACGCGCGCTCGATGAGGCGGGCGCCAGCGTGGAGCAACTCGATGCCGTGGCGGTGGGCAACCGGCCGGGGCTGATCGGGTCGCTGCTGGTGGGGGTCAGCGCTGCACAGGCGATGGCGTGGGCGATTCAGCGGCCATTGATCGGGATCGACCACGTTCAGGCCCACCTCTACGCCGCGACCATGCCGGCGCCGCGGAATGACCTTGCCGCGCCGGGCAAGATGGGACAGGCGGACGAGGATGCGCCTGCGGCTGGGTCATCGTGCTATCCCGCGCTCGGGCTGGTGGTCAGTGGCGGCCACACAACCCTGTATCGGGTTGATTCGCCCCTTTCCCCGACCGTGCTCGGGGCCACCATCGATGATGCGGTGGGTGAGGCCTACGACAAGGCGGCGGTGATCCTGGGGCTGGGGTATCCGGGCGGCCCGGCGGTGGACCGCGCTGCTGCGCGCGGCCGCAGTGGCCGGCACCGGCTGCCGCGATCGTTGCTGGCACCGGACAGTCTCGACTTCTCCTTCAGCGGGCTGAAGACGGCGCTGCTCTACAAGGTCCGTGGCCGGCCGGTCGGCCGTGGGCGCCAGTCGCGTTTCGAGCGGTCGGCCGAGGACCTGCCTGAGCAGGATCGCTGCGATCTGGCCCGGGCCTTCCAGGAGGCCGCGATCGAGACGCTCATGACCAAGGTTGAACGCGGCATCGCGCAGATGGCATCAGCCGGCCACCCGCCCCGCTCGTTGCTGATGGGGGGCGGTGTGGTGGCCAACTCGCTGCTGCGAAGTGAAGCTGTGGCACTCGAGCACCGATGCGGCATCCCGGTACGGCTGGCGCCGATGGCGTTGTGTCTTGACAACGCGGCGATGATTGCGGGCCTCGCGTGGCACCGGCTCAATGAAAACGTCGACGGTGATGGCCTTGAAATCGCAGCCGTGGCCACCCCCGGCCGCGCGCCGCGGCCGCAGCGCCATCGCTGAGCAAGCCGATGCAGGCATCACTCGCGGCCTACGAGGCGATGATGGGGATGCGGACGGGGACCGGTCATGAATCCGGCATTCTGCGCCGCAGGTCACCCGGCGTGCAGCACATGACCTTTCTGAACCCGGCGTAGAACTGGCTGAGGCTGTGGTAGCCGCAGGCATCGGCAACCTCGAGCACACCGATGTCGGTTTCGGTCAGCAGCCGGCAGGCATGGCCGATGCGCAGGCGCATGAGGTACTGATTGGGTGTCTGCCCGGTGTGGTGCTTGAACAGGGCATGGAACTGGCTCGGCTTGAGCCCCATCCGGTCGGCGAGCCGTGGCACAGCGCAATCGTCGGTGAAATGCGTTTCCATGTGCCAAAGCAACGCGCGCAACCGCGCGGGCAGGGGGGGAGCGGCCGCGGCGGTGGGCGGAGATTCCACCAGGACAGGATCGGGCCCGAGTACGGCGAGCAGCTCGAACGTGGCCGCCTTCAGGCGCATCCGGCGCTGCGCCAACGGCCGCGCGGCGGCGCCGTGCATGCGGGTGAAAAGTTCAGCAATGCACTCACCCGTGGATGGCTCGAACGCAAGCTGCGGACCGCAAAGAAGCGCCCGGCGTTTGAGGTCCATCAGCACCCACCAGGCATCGGCATCGGCCGGCACGGACAGGGCGAAGGCCGAGGCCCGCACCCGCAATGTATCTATCACCGACCACCCGCCGCGGCCGGTGACCAGCCTGTAAGGCACCCCGCCGGGGGTCAGAATCAAAGCCCCTGCGCCAAGGTGGATGTTTCCGGAAGGGGTGACCAGGTCGATTGCCCCCTCCGCCACGCGGTGGAAGAAACTCGCCGCATGACCGGCATAAGTGGGTGGCGTGGGCGATTCACGGCGTTCGAACTCGATGCCCTGGCGAACAGGCGCGGCGGCGGACACCGAGGCCTTGGAAGCACGACGGCTGGCTTTGGCTTTCATCACCGGAGAATACCGCAAATCTTCCGGGCGATGGCGGAGGCGGGGGACTCTAACGCCTGATAGGGTGCTGGAGAGTCAGGCGAAACTCGTGTGGCCGCCTGTGCCGCACATGCCGAGGAGCCAATCATGCCCGCATCCGGTGTCCAACGACGGGAACTGCTCTACGAAAACCCCCTCGCCTCCCCCTCGGATATCAGCGACTGGATCGCCGAGGGCCAGCCGGTGACCAGCTTCCCGCAGGGCCGCTTGCGGCTGGAAAACGGAATGGACCCGAAGGCAGGGCAGGCTGCCAACTACCTGTTCTGGTGTCCGCAGGTGTTTCCCGCTGACATTGCCGTTTCCTGGATCTTCAGGCCGCTGCGCGAGCCGGGGCTGGCGATGTTCTGGTTCTGTGCGGCCGGCCGCAAGGGGGAAGACCTTTTCGACCCCGCCCTTGCCAAGCGGACGGGCGAATACCGCCAGTATCACAGCGGCGACATCAATGCCTACCACGCCTCCTACTTCCGCCGCAAGAACCCTGACGAGCGCCACTTCCAGACCTGCAACCTGAGAAAGAGCCACGGCTTTCACCTGGTCTGCTCCGGCGGTGACCCCATCGCCTCGGTCCAGGATGTGGCCGAGGACTACCGCATCGAGGTGGTCAAGTACGGGGCGCGCATCCAGTTTCTTGTGAATGATCTGCTTGTCTACGACTGGACCGATGATGGCGGGACCTACGGGCCCGTGCTCGGTGAAGGGCGCATCGGCCTGCGTCAGATGGCACCGCTCATCGCCGAGTACAGCGACTTGAAGGTCTGGAAGGTAGTGGCCGAATGAGCGCCCCACGAACCGAGCGGCCGCTGGTGCAACTCTCGCGGGGCAAGGGGCCTGCGGTGCATCGCTATTACGATGTGCCCGTCGAGGAGCCCGGCGGCGACAGGCTCATCTATTTCGAGTTTGATGATGAGGCCATCCCGGGAGCGGGCACGGTGCTGGTCTGTGATGGGGATGGCGGCAACGTTTGCGAGGTTGGCCGGGCCGAGCATGCGATCGGCCACATCGGCGCCAGCCACGCCTGGCTCGGCCGCGGCCGCATCGGCTACTGCCCGCATAAGGCGCCCCCGACGATCACGCGCATTGTCAATCTCGATGATGGAACGCACCGCGATGTCGACATCGAGGTGCGAAGCTTCCACCCCAGCACCGGGCTCGGCATCGCCCACCGGCAGTTGCACGAACTTTCTGGTGAATTCGCCGACCCGCGGTGGGCGCTGCTGTCGTGGGATGTCACCACCGATGAGGTTCGCCCGATCGTGGATGTCGACACGATCATGAGGTCGCATCCGCTGCGCGATCAATGTGATGCTCAACTGCTGCGTTTGCAGAATCCCAAGTGGTCGCCCGATGGACAGCGGCTGTTCGCCGTGCTGACCAACGAACGGGCTGTCAAGACCGCCGAGGGAGCCGAACATCCACCGGTCAAGATCAAGTCTTTGGTCCTCGTGGATGCCGATGGCTCGAATTTGAAGTATCTCGGCGAGTTTGGCCATCATCCGATGTGGGCACCCTCCGGGCGATACCTCATCGCCCACAATCCCCGTCCCGATGGTGATGGGCAGGACCTTGTCCGCTTCCCGCTCGATGGTGGGCGTGCAGAACCGTTCATCGAGCATTTCATCGGCATTCATTCCTCACTTGACAGCGACGAGAAGCGCGTTCTGACCGATGTTTTCGATCATCCCGAGCCGGGCGATGGCAGTGTGCTGCTTTACGACGTAGACACCGGCCGCCACGAGGTGCTCGCTCGCGGCCGTCATGAGAAGCGCGACCATCAGAACGGAACACACATCCATCCCGTGTTTGCGCGTGATGAAAGTCGCATCTTTTTCAACCACGCGGCAACGGGTTGGCCGCAGCTTTACTCACTCAGCCTTACTTGAAGCCACGCCATAGCCGGCAATGCAACACCCTCATCTGATCACCGGAAAGTCCCTATGACGCTTTACAACCCCGCCCGACACCCGCTTCCCGATCTGACCGCTGGGGAACTGGTCGCCGAGATGCCCATCGCCGAAGCCATCGATGGCCCGCTGTTCGACCGTGTCAACCCCTGTGATCACAACGACCGGGTGTTTGCCCACTGGGATGCCCCCCTGGTATGGCACCATCAGAAGAGCCAGGTCAAGGTGTCGCGCAAGTTCAAGGGCGAGCGTGCAGTCCACTTCGCCTTCGAGGACCGCGTGCCCGAGGATGTCTGGCAGAAGAACTGGACCTTGTGGTATGACCATGCGCTGCTCACCCGTGACCACGTCCCCGCGGACCTGCTGCTGACCGGCACTTTCGCCCTCGAGGAGGTGGCCACGGGCATGGGCTCGGACAACATCGAGCACATCGCCCCATGGGCGGGGATCGTGGCGCGGATGCAGGACCTGCGGCGATATTACTTTCTCACACTGGAATATCCCGACCGCGTGGTGCTCTACCGCCGCGAGGACCATCAATGGCTCACCATCGGGTGGGCGCAGGTACACCTCGATGTGTTCACCCCTTATCGGTTGACGCTGCGCTGCTCGGGGTCGAACTTCCATGCCTGGATCGATGAGCACTTCCTGTTCACCGGTGTTGACTATGCCTTTGCCGGCCCCGGCTACTGCGGCGCCCGGGCCACTTGCGTGGCATTCGTTACCGACTTCAGCGCGCGGCGGCCGGTGAGCGCGGTGGCGCGGCCGCACGAGGAGACCTCGAAGCCGCAGGTGGACCTGCCCGCACCGCGCATCGCCCGCGACATGGACCTCGGCGCCCTCGGTCCGCTGTCGAAGTCGCCGCGACACAACGCCTCGATCACCATCGCCCGGCTGCTGCCGGAGCTTTCCGAGCCTCAACTGCTGGTCAAGTGCTTCGATCATCCCGAAGGGGCAAGCCATGCGCTTGTTGACCTCGAGGGCCATGTACGCTGGACGGCGGCCTGGCCTGGTGGTGGCGACCGCATCCACAAGCTGCCGCCGCGCGAAGATGGCACCTGCGACGTGATCGCCATCGGCCGCGAGATGCTGCTGATCGATGGCCGCACCGGCACCGTGAGACAGACCGCGCCGCTGCCGGAGGTGCCCGGCGGCGGCCGCATCGCACCCGGCACCGGCCCCTGCACGCAGGCCGATCTCGATGGTGATG
>PUNN01000279.1 GCA_003552605.1 Phycisphaeraceae bacterium | reverse complement strand
TCGGTCTCCGGCGCGATCGCCGCCCGCAGCCGCGAGGCCCACCACCGGCGCATGGCTTCATCCTCGTAACGGCCCATCCGCGAGAGCACACCCCAGGCGGGTGTGGCGCGGATCGTCTCGTTGTCGGTCAGGTAGTGCTCGATCAGGTACGCCGCGATGCGGCGGCGGGCGTCCTCGGTCGGATCGTCCGCCTCGCTGACCCGCCGCGCCAACTGCGCCAGCATCCCCCCGCTATCCGGGCGCTGCCAGCGGTCGCTCAGCTCGACATAGCGGACCACCGCCTCCCGGGCGCTGTCATCGCCCAGCCGGTGCAGGGCACTGGCAGTGTCAAGCGCATCACGCGGGTTGAGTTCGGCCAGCGTCGATGCATCCTCGACCAGGGCGCTGCGCAAAGCCGCGATCCACGCCTCGCGCTGTTCATCGTCGAGGTGCTTGCCCAGTGGCTCACCCGCCCACGCAGCCCAGCGCCCCGGGCCCACTTGCCGCACCGCCTCGGCATCAGGCAGATACGCCTGCTCGAGATGGGCGATCAACTGCTCCAGCCCCGGCTCGCCGGCCTCACCGGCTTCGGCAAGGGCATCGCTCAGCCAGGCCAGGTCCGATGGGCCGGCCTCATCCCACTGCGGCCCACCCTGTGACCAGCGAACGGCAAGTTCTTCAGCGCGGGCCGGGCCGACCTTGTCCAGCGCCCCCGAGAGCTGACGCAACTGCGGCAGCGACCATGCACCGGCCGCCTCCGCCGTGCCGGCAAGGCCATCCTCCAGCGCTGTGTGCCAGTTCTGGCGCTGCTCTTGATCCAACGCACTTCTGATCATCCATGTCAGGTCCGACCACTGCTCACCCGAGAGATCGCCCTCCGGAATCTGCTGTTCGATCAGATGCTCGAGCATCGCATCGAGGTCAGCGTTGTCGGCACTCTCGAGTGTGGATCGAAGCTGGTGCTTGTTCAGTTCTTCCGCTTCCCGCCACCGCGGGTTGGCGGCAAGCCACCTGGTCAGCAGTTGCGAGCGATCCCCCGCATCGACCTTGGCCAGCATGTGGCCGATGGCCGCCGCCTCGCCCGGCGACCGGCCTTCCAGCGCCTCGGTCGAGCCGGCAAGCTGCGAGCGCAGCGCCTCGCCCCAGGTCGAACCCGCTTCGCCATCGAGGGCCTGCTTCATCATCCACGTCAACCGCTCCAACTGGTCCACCGACAGGGTTTCCTGCTCGAGCTCGTGCTCGATCAGGTGCTCGACCATCGCCTCACGGTCCGAGGCAGCGGCCTCGCCCAGCCGCGATTGCAACTGGTACTTGTTCAACTCTTCCGCTTCCCACCACTGCGGGTTGGCCGCAAGCCAGGTCGTGTCCAGTTGCGCCCGGGACTCGGCTCCGCCGCTCCAGCCCAGGGCTTGGGCGAGTTGCTGGAGCTCTGAACCGTCAAGCTCGGCGACACGCTGCGGTGAATCGGCCTTGGCATCGATCAACCGCTGCGCCCACGCCTCACGCTGCTGCCCGTCCATGGCCGGGTGCAGGAACTCGGTCAGCTTGTGCAGGTGGTCCAGCCCCGCCGCACGCGCTGCCTCGCCATCCGCCAATGGCTCTGCCAGCAGATGGTCGACAAGCTCACGCTGCGCCTCATGGCCCTCATCACCCGCCTGATGCGTCAGCCACGCCACGCGGCGGAGTTCGCCCACGTCGAGATCGGTGTATTGCTCCGAGGCTTCCACCCACTGGGCAAGCACCCGGCCCGCTTCCGGCCGGTCACCGAGGCTGACCAGCGCCGCCCCGGTGTCGATCGCTGTCTGCCCATCCATGGCCGTAACGGTCTGCTCATCCTCGGCAAGCGCGCTGATGAGATCGTCACGCATCAGCGCCTGCTCGTCCTCGGGCATCCACCCGCCGAGATACTCCAGCGCCTCGGCCCAGCCCTCGTGATCGACGGTCCCCGCATCGCGCTGCTCGTGGTAGACCGCCACCGCATGGTCGGCCAGGGCCTGGCGGTCATCCATCTGCGCCGCCATCTCGGCCATCTCGGCGGGGTCCTCGGTCTCGAAGTTCTCCTGCTCGGCAAGGGCCGGGCCGGTGAGGGCAAGAGCCAGGGTCACCGCCGCGGCAATGCGCCACGGCCGGGCCCGGCCGGGGTGACATCCGGGGTCACTGCCGGGGGCGCTTCCAAGCTCACTTCCGGGGGTGTTTCCGGGGGCAATGGGGAGCGAGGTGGTGCGTGAACGGCCGTGATGCTCGGGCTGTTGGGTGGTGAACATGAGCTTTGGTCCTTATGTCTGCTTGCAGTGATCGATGCGGAAGCGGCCCACTTTGCCCCGGCCCCCCCGGCCCCCCGGCCCCCGGTCCCCCGGCCCCCTGCACGTTGCGCCGGTTGCAGGCAGCGCCGGTGATGGGCACAGGACACCTGCTCCCACCGGCGACTGCTTGCAGGCAATGCCGAAGGCCGGACACAGCACGATTGTGCCGCGGCCGGGCTGTATGGCGATGAGGATGCCGACGGTGCCCGGCTGCCGGCCGATGCCGCCGCGGCGATGGCCTCGGACCTGGCCGGGGTGATGCTGCCGGCCGATCGCGGGCAGTGGG
>PUNN01000013.1 GCA_003552605.1 Phycisphaeraceae bacterium | reverse complement strand
TCGCCGAAGCTGACACTGGCGGGCCGGATGATGTCGTTGCCTTCGCTGTCCTCGCCGAGCCACTTGTCGCGAACGGTCCAATGCCCGGCGATATCCACCGGCCCGGCGGCCAGGGCATTGGTGAACGAGCCGCCCAGGACGTCGATATGGGCTGCCCCGATGAGGCTGGCGCCGGCGGCGCCGTCGATGAAGACCGAGCCCTCATCGACCGTCAGCCGGGCATCGGGCATCTGGAGCGTCGCCCCGGACTCGACGCGTATCTCGCCTCGGTTGAGCAGGTTGCCGGCGGTGATGAAGCTGTGGCCATCCTGCAGGGTCAGGCGCCCGCGGTTCTCCTCGATGGTGTTGAGGAAGTCGAACCGTGCGCTGCCGCCGAGCGTGACATTCGAGGCGTTGACGGCCATGTGCCAGTCGGCGAGGTCAAGTTCGGGGTTGATGCCGGCCTTTTCCACATGCACCGCGCCACCGTCGAGCACGGTCCAGGCGCCCTGGTCGAAGGTCAGGCGTTTGGGGTCGCGCACGTTGATCCATTTCAGGAAGCTGAGAGAGCTGTCGGGATGGACGATGATCTCGCCGGTGTTGACCAGGTTCGGGTCGATGCCCGCCAGCACGCGAGGGTCGCCGCCGAGCATGGGGTCCCAGATGCCTTCGTCGAACAGCACGTCGACGTACAACGGGTTGTGCCCGAACACATCCAACCTGCCGTGGTTTTCGACTACCGATCGTTGCGAAGCCAAGGCGCGCACGGCGTACGCCAGCTTGGGGTCGAGCCAGCCACGGGTATCGAACACGAGACTGCCTGGCGCAAGCCCCGCGGGGGGCGGGTCGGGGTTCACGAATCTATCATCTCCCCTTTGCCCGCTGAGCCGGACGCCCGAGAGCGCCATCTGCCCGCCCTCGGCAATCTCGAACCTTGTGGAGGTACCCATCGATTGCTCGGCCTGGCCGGTGAACTCAATCATCCCGCCTTCGTCGGCCCGGAACGTGACCCGGAATATCGAGTGAAACCCCTGCACGAAGCGATCCAGGTACGATTCGAACACCGCCCAGGGAATCTCATCCCTGAGAATAACCGGCGAAGCGATATCGATCCTGCCTCCGTCGGCGGCGAGGAACCCCCCAATCGCGTTCTCGTAATCGGCTGCATCATATCGATCACGGCGGGTAGGGAAGGTTTCGTACCAGGAGGGGACCGGGAGGATCTCGGCGCCCGATGGAAGGATGAACTGCGACCCGGGATCGATGGCGGCAACCATGCCGTGATGGATATGCGGACCCGGCAGCGTGACGATCGACCCCTGCCGGGCCTCGAACAGCCCGAAGTGTGTTGAAACGAGGTAGCCGTGGAAGGTGCCCGCCGTGGCCTCGAAGATGAGCGTGCCCTCGTTCTGTAAGAACCAATCAGGGCACATGTCGAATCCCTGCACGCTCTGGAACCGCATGGTGTGTCCAGCACGGTGCCACACGATGCCGTCGAGGCGAACGCGATGCGTGAACACCATCTCACCGCTGCCCTCGATCCAGGTCCGACCTACGACCCCCGCGCGGATATCTGTGAACCCATCGCTGTAATACAGCCCGTCATTCTGGATGAGTCCCGTCTGATTGACTCCCAACTCCCAGCGGCGCTCGCCGGACTGGTGGACGGCCGAGCCGGCGGGAATGCGCAGCACGTTAGTGCGGATGGTCGGGTCGGGGTCGTCGCCGGCATCGATCAGCGTCATCGGCAGCAATTGGCCGACGTGTCCGGCATGTTCGTCACCCCGGGCCACCACCAGGATCCTGAGATCCAGTGAATCGGGGGTCGTATGGTCCATGAGCGCGGCCCATCGGTCAAGCCGGCCCGGACTATCGTCAGCTTGCGATGCCCAGTAAAGCAACTGAGGATCCTGCTGCCGTGGGTGAAGCATGAAGCTGCCGGCCATGCTCTCCAGCGGGATCGGGGATATCTCGTGCGTCTCGCGGAAGACATCCAGCTCCACTTCGCCCAGCAAGCCCAGCAGGCTGGTCCGGTACTGCAGCAGCGGCGGGAACGACAGGTCCAGCGTATCGAACAGGCTCAGCCCACCTTCCAGCAACGTCACCTGCAGGTAGTCGGTCAGGAAGAACGCCCCCCGCTTTGTCTGCTCACCGCGAAGGGCATCAAAGTTGACGTTCACCTCGACCGGGGCGTCTGAGAGCAGCGCGAACTCCGGCAGGTCGCTCCACAGGCCGGTGAACTGCTCGACCTGCTCGAAACCGCCCGGGGTGCGGACGGACACGTCCTCGCTGAAGGACAGCGTGACCTGAAAATCCGGCCGGATGTCCACGTTCTCGCGATAACCGATCTCCGGGCCGTACTTGATGTCGAGAAGCTCGAGGTAGACGCCGCCAAAATCCTCGATGTCCACATCAAGGCGGGTCACCGCCGACGTGGGATAGCCAAACGCGCCCGTGACCAGGTAGCCGGCGATCCCGTCGAGGTCCAGGCCCATGCGCAGCAGCGGGGTCTGGAACGAGAAGCCGACCGATGAAGCATCCATCGACGTGTTGATGGTGAGATTGGGCTTGGTGCCGCCGATGATGCTCT
>PUNN01000112.1 GCA_003552605.1 Phycisphaeraceae bacterium | reverse complement strand
CCGTGCTGGATCGGCCCCGGCGTCGCCACCGGCCAGTTCAGCGATTCGCCCCCGCGCGTGCTGGGCCAGCACCCGCCACATCAGCGAGGCCCCGCGGCGGTTGGCCGCATCCTTCGAGGCGTTGGGCTGCTCCTTGACCACCGCCCGGGCGTACTCATCGATCAGTTCGGCAAGTGTGGCGCCGAGGTCCTCGGGAAACCGCCCCTGCTGCATCTGCTCGACCTGCGGCAGCACGGCACGGGCCCATGCATACAGGTCGTAACGGCTTGCCGTCAGTGCCCGGCCCGGGCTGCCTTCGGCGAAGGCCATTGTCCATGCACGCTGCTCGCCGGACGATTCCGGCAAGTGCCGGCCGGCCCACTGCGACATCTCATCTTCGGTCAGCGGGACAAAGGCGATGCGCTGGCAGCGGCTGCGGATGGTGACCAGCAGCCGGTGCTCGGCGCTGGTGACCAGGATCGTGTACGTGCCCTCGGTCGGCTCCTCGAGCGTCTTGAGCAGCGCGTTCTGCCCGTGGGGATCAAGAAGCTCAGCTTCGTCAATGATGAAGACCTTGCCACGGCGAAGGGCGGGCGTTCTGTATGCGGCCGCCTCGTGATAGCGCCCATCGCTGGTGGTGCCGCCCACCATCAACTCGCGCAACAGGTCGACGGGGATGTTGAGCTGCTTGCGGGTGCGGAGTGTGGCCGTCTGCGCGGTCTGGGCCATTTCCTTGCGGATCACGTGCAGGTCAGGGTGATTGCCCACCGGGCCGTCCGGTTCCGTATCTCGAAGCATGCGGCAGGATTCACACGATCCGCAGGCGGTGAGTCGGCCGCCAAGGTCGCTCTGGCGCTGATGGCAAAGCAGCAGGCGGCCAAGCTCGAGCGCACAGGTACACTTGCCCACACCCGGTGGGCCATGGAAGATGAATGCATGGTGCAGCTTGCCGCTTGAAAGGCCCGCCTGAAGCAGTTGCACCGCGCGCGTTTGGCCGATCAGCCGTTCCATCTCGGGCAGATGGTACCACAACGCCCTCCGCCCGGGCGGGCCGCAGCTTCGGCAGCGCTTCACTCCACCCCGGCGGCCCGGCTACCATGACATCATCGGCCGCACATCCCATCATCCTCACGCCCTTGCGAGCAGGGGGCTGCGGAGAAACGCTCATGACCCAACCGCCACCGCCAAGCCCTGCCCCCCTGTCTCGCACCATCGCCCGCGCGGGGATCGAACTCAGTGCCGTCGGGCTTGGCTGCTGGCCCATCGGTGGGCCGTATGTCAATGAAAAGGGGCTGCCCTGCGGCTATGGGAAGGTCGATGATGAGCAGTCGTGCCGGGCCGTGCAACGGGCGCTTGATCTTGGGATCAATCTCTTCGACACCGCGCCTACCTACGGTTGCGGCCACAGTGAGCGCATCCTCGGCCGGGCACTCGCCGGCCGGCGGGATGAGGCGTTCATCGCCACCAAGTTCAGCTCGCCCATCGATGAAGTGAAGCGGATTCACCTGTCCGGCCGCCGGCCGGTGGACGATGTGCCGCGGGCATGCGAGGAGAGCCTGCGGCGGCTCAACACCGATCGCATCGACCTTTACCAGCTCCACGATGGCAATCGCGACCTCGCTGAAGCCGAGGCCATTGCCGGTCACTTCGAAAAGCTGGTCGAGGCCGGCAAAATCCGCTTTTTCGGCTGGAGTACCGACGATCCGGACCGCGCCCGGGCCTATGCCGCCCATGACCACTGCATCGCGATCCAGCACCGCCTCAACCTGCTCGAAGGCAACCGCGAGATACTCTCCACCTGTGAACATCACGGCCTTTCCAGCATCAACCGCACACCCCTGGGCAAGGGGTTGCTCACTGGCAAGTTCGACAGGGCAACGCATTTTGAAAGCGATGATGTGCGCCAGCCGTGGTGGGACCTTGTCGATGGACGCGAGGCACAACAGCTACAGCGGTTCAACGTGGTGCGTGAACTGCTTGTCGCTGATGGACGCAGCCTGGCACAGGCGGCATTGGGTTACCTTTGGGCCCTCAGTGACTGCACCATCCCCATTCCAGGTTTCAAGTCAACGGCGCAGGTCGATGAACATGCCCGGGCGATGGCCTGTGGGCCGCTGTCGGTGGAGATCATGCAGCAGATCACCGGGTTGCTCGACTGCAATTGAAGGCCTGTTTCGCCGGGGCCTGTGTATTGGCCGACCTCACCTCGCTGGCCGGCGCCGCTCGGGCCAGAGGTTTCACGCGGCATCCGCTTCATCCAGCGGCGGCAGCGGCTCGGGAAAGGTGGGGGCATCGGCGGGCTCGGTCCAGTCCTCAGCGCTGGTCAGCTCGAGCTGCGATCGCTGTGTCTTGCGGTAGCCGAGCTTGCGGATGACCTCGAGCACTTCGGTCCACGTGGGATAGGCCGTCTGGTTGACCCGCTTGTAGGCATCGATGGCGCAGATGAACAGGAACTGTTCACCAGTCATCTCGCCCTCTTCAGCGGCCTTGATGAAGTCGCTGCGACGGCGGCCGGGCCCGCGCCGGCGCTCGAGGCCGGTGCGGCTGGTACGCCGGTCCACCACGCTTCGACGCCGGTCGTCGCCCGAGCGGCGTTCGGGGCCATCATATTCAGGCAGGTTCATCATGCTTTCTCCACCTCACGGGCACGAATCGAAAACACCGGAGCCGCTGCATCGGTCCGGCACGGCCGAATCAACTAAATGCCGGGCCGGTCGGCCAGGCGGGGGCGAATTCATCGAGGCCGACGTTCAGAAGTCGTCATCCTCGTCGAAGTCGTCATCCTCCTCATCGTCAAAATCCTCATCTTCATCATCGTCGAAGAAGTCGTCCTCATCGTCATCTTCGAAGAAGTCATCCTCGTCTTCATCGTCCTCGAAGAAGTCGTCCTCGTCTTCGTCCTCTTCAGCGGAGTCCTCGCTGTCGAGGCTCTCGATATCGTCATCGTCCAGAAAGTCTTCCTTCTCAAGCGGGCCATCGTCCTCGCCCCCGATCACGGGCAGCGATGGGGTGTGGGGGACGGCATGGCTGTGGGCAAAGTGGCGGGTCGCCTCTTGCGCGGCGAAACACGGTGCGGCAAGGATCATCAGGAGCCTCCATCTCTAGGACGCGTGGGACAGTTCGGACATCAGCCCGGCGGCCCATCTGCAAACGGGGGCAGGGTGGTCGGGCATGGACCGCGCGGTTAAACTATCGTCCGGATTCGGTTTGTCAACGCACGCCCGTGCAGCGTCCGCTGGCCCGCGAGTTGCGGCCCACGCGCCAGACCCCGCCCCGCCGGCGTGCGGCGGGGACGGAGAGATCGGCTTGTCCGACAGCCCACGCGACCCCCAGCCCGAGTTCAACCCCCTCGCCGCGCTGCTCAACTGGCTGCTGCCCGGCGCCGGCCACATCAGTCTCGGCCAGCCCCGGCGAGGGTTGATCATCGGCATTGCCATCCTTGCGACGTGGTGCGGCGGGCTGCTCATCGGTGGGCTGACGGTCATCGACCACCTCCAGCCGGACACCGGTGAAGCCAATGCCCAGCAGGGCGAGCGACAGCGCTCGCTCTGGTTCGCCGCGCAGATCCTCATGGCGCCCAGCCTCGCCGCGCATCAGCTCCACGTACACAACCGACCCCCCGATGAGCCTGATGACCCTGCCGGCACGGCCCGCCGTCTCGAGATCATGCCGAGCCTCGGCCATGTGTACGAGCAGGGCCAGTTGCTCACCGCCCTTGCCGGGATGCTCAACCTGCTCGCCATCCTCGATGTGATCTACACCGATCCGCGGCGGCGGCGTGAGGCCCCGCTGTGGGGCCGCGGTGGAGCAGCAGGGGCTGGCGGCGCCAGCGGCGCAAGGGCTATTCCCCGGTCCGCAACGGCAAAGGCCGCGGACGATGCACCCGGTGCTTCAACGAAAGATCAACCCGGCGCCAGCGGGCCCGAGGCCACAGGCAGCGAGCCCGAGCCACCGCAGCAGGATGGCACACGGCCGCCACAGCATCAGTCCGCCGCGCAGTCGGCCGAGCCCGGAGCGGACACGAGCGAAACCGGGCAGCGCCCTGATTCGCCCGGCACGGGAGGGTCGCGGCCATGATCTCGGTCACCCTGGCGCTTGGCTCGGTCAGCCTTCTGGCCTGGCGGCCGTTTCTCGACCCGCTGCCCCTGCACGGGCACTGGATGTGGCTGTTGCTGCCGCTGGTGGTGGTCATCGCGGTGGTGTACAAGGCCATCCGGGTGGATGACCTGTCCCGACTTCCGCGCCAGGTGGCGATCATGGTCGGACAGATCGCAGTGGTGTTGATCGCCCTCGCCTTGCTGCTGTGGCTGATCACCGAAGTCTGGTAAAACGGACGCCGTGGGCAAGTACCGGCGCCGGATGAGCGCCAGGACCGGGCGTGCGGCGTGCCCGGTCAAACCCTGATCGACCGAAGCGACGTGGAAAGCAACTGATGAAGCATCTTCTGGCCATTCTTGCCGAGGGCCGGCCGCTTACCAGCGACCAGACGTCCGAGGCGTTCGAGCTCATCATGACCGGTGAGGCTGAGCCGGCCCAGGTGGGAGCGCTGCTGAGCATGATCCAGTTGCGGGGGCCGCACATGGAGGAGATCGTCGGCGCCGCCCGGGTGATGCGGGCCAAGGCGGTAAGTGTTGAGGTGCCTGCGGGGCTGGTATGCATTGACACCTGCGGCACCGGCGGCGATGGCAGCAGCACGTTCAACATCTCCACCGCCGCCGCGATCGTCGCCGCGGGCGCGGGTCGGCAGCGCGGCGTGGTGGTGGCCAAACACGGCAACCGGTCGATCACCAGCAAATCCGGCTCATCGCAGGTACTCGAGGCGCTCGGGGTGACCCTCGGTGGCCAGCCACAGGCCTTGACCCGGTGCCTCGATGAGGCGGGGCTGTGCTTCTGCTTCGCACCGGCGCACCACCCGGCGATGAAGCACGTGATGCCCACGCGGCAGGCGCTTGGTTTTCGAACGCTCTTCAACATCCTCGGCCCGCTGACCAACCCGGCCGGTGCCACGCGGCAGGTGATGGGTGTGTTCGACCCGGCGCTGACAGAGCCACTGGCCGGGGCACTCGGCGAACTCGGTTCGAAAAGGGCCATGGTGGTTCACGGTGGTGGTGTGGATGAGCTGATCACCACGGGCCCGACCCGCATCAGTGAGCTGCGCGATGGTCGCGTGAAAACGTGGGAGTTCGACCCGGCGACGTTGCATCTTGCGCCATCTTCGGCGGGGGCTCTCGAAGTCGACTCACCGCAAGGGTCGGCCGCAGTCATCCACCGCCTGCTCGAAGGCGAGGCGGGCCCGGCGCGCGACATCGTCACCCTGAACGCCGCCGCCGCGCTCACCGTGGCCGACCTCGCCAACGACCTCGCCGAGGGCCTCACCCTGGCCTGCAAAGCCATCGACAGCGGCGCTGCCCGGCGTGTGCTTGAGCGACTGGTCGAACTGACCACTGCCGATCCGGTGAAATAGTGCCAAGGGCAGGGCAAACGGCAGGGCGAACGCATATAGACCAGGGTGGCATGTTCAGCAGCCGTGTTTCCGGGGGTGGCTGATGGCCATGCCACCGGGATTGCAGCGACACGCGCTTGCACTGAGAGAAACAGCACTTTGAAATCAGAGATGGCCGGGGATGTGGTATCGTTGCCAAGCCATGCCGAGATACTTCGCCTACGGCTCGAACCTCTCGCTGCGCCAGATGTCAGCGCGATGTCCATCAGCGCGGCCGCGGAGCCGCGCGCAACTGCCGCGGTGGCGGATGGTTTTTCCCCGATGGTCTGAGCGCTGGGGCGGGGGCGTGGCGGGGATTGAACGGGATGAGGCGGAGACGGTCTATGGCGTTGTATACGAGATGAATGATGCCGACCTTGAACGGCTCGATGGGTATGAAGGCCTCGCCGCCGGGAACTATCATCGCGCCGGGGTGACCGTGATGCTCGACGATGGCTCTACCGTTTCCTGCTGGACCTACATCGCCGCCGCCGAGGCCGGTGGGCCCTTCACCCCGTCCGATGCCTACCTTGATACCATCCTTGACGGCGCCAGGGATCATGACCTGCCCGAGTCATGCCTCCATCGGCTGGAGGCATCGCGTGGCCGGAGGTGACCGCGAACGAAAACACCTCGCTGCGATGAAGATCGCCAGTGACAGCTTTACACCCTCTCCCGCCCCCGGACCCCCGGACCCCCGGAAATGGGGAGAGGGAGCAAAGGCCTTCCGCGGCGCGTGTCATGCACCCTGCGGTTACACCGTTTTGCCGACGAGCAGGGATTCGGCGGTCATCGCTTCGGGTTGATCGAGGCCCATCAGCGTAAACATGGTCGGTACGATGTCGGCGAGCCGGCCGTCGGTGCGAAGCGCTGTGGAAGCGGTGGTGGGGCTGCCCGAGGCGAGTTCGCGCAGGCGGGGGTCGACGAGGATGCACTCGACATCGTAGAGCGTGTGGGCAGTGTGAGCCGAGCCGGTCTGCGGATCGTGCATCTGCTCGGCGTTGCCATGGTCCGCCGTCACGATCGCAAAGCCCTCACGCGCGAGCGTGGCATCGACGATCCGGCCCACGCAGTCATCCACCGTCTCGATCGCCTCGACAGCCGCTTCGAACACGCCGGTATGTCCAACCATGTCGCCGTTGGCGAAGTTGACCACGATCACGTCCTCGCAATCATCTGCCGCAAGCCTCTCAAGCACGAGATCGCACACCTCCGGCGCGCTCATCTGCGGCTGAAGATCGTAGGTGGCCACCTTCGGTGATTGTGCCATCTGCCGGCGTTCACCCTCGAACGGCTCCTCCCGGTAATCGTTGAAGAAGAATGTCACGTGCGGGAACTTCTCGGTCTCGGCGCAGCGGAACTGCGTCAGGCCGAGCCGGCTGAGGTACTCACCGGCAATGTCGGCCATCTTCGGCGGCTTGGGATAGGCCACGTGTACGTACGGATCGAGCGCTTCATCGTAAGCCGTCAGTGTGACGAAGTGCAGATCGAGCTTCTTCGTGCGGTTGAAGCCGCGGTTGCCCGTGTCCGGCGACGGCTTGACCGCGGCCCATTGGTCATCTGGGAACACGAACGCGCGGATGATCTCGCGCGGCCGGTCGCCCCGGTAGTTGTAGAAGATGACCGTATCCCCATCGCTGATCCGGCCGGCGAGCGCTTCATCGAGCGAATCGCCGATCATCGTCGGCACGATGAACTCATCGCCCTTCTGCGAGGTTGTGGTGGGATTGTCGTAGTATCGCTGCACCGCATCGTTGGCGTTCGATGCCCACGGCAGCTCGAGCCTGCGGGCGTGGATACCGGTCAGGCAGGCGTAGGCCTTTTCCACCCGCTCCCAACGGTTGTCACGGTCCATCGCGTAGTAGCGGCCGCAGACCGAAGCGATGCGGCCTACACCGAGTTGCTCGCACTTGGCCTCGATCTGCCGGATGAACTCGATGCCCGTGAACGGGCCGGTATCGCGGCCATCGGTGAACAGGTGCAGGGCCACCTTCGAATGGTCCATCCGACGGCACAGATCGAGGCATGCATACAGGTGGGTCATCAGCCCGTGGACCCCGGCATCGGAGGCGATGCCGAGCAGGTGGACGTACCGGCCGGCATCGCGCGCCTTCTGCACGCCGGCCACGAGCGCTTCGTTCTCGAAGAAGCTGCCCGAGCGGATCGCCTTGGTCACCCGTACCGACTCCTGGTCCACGATGCGGCCGGCGCCGATGTTCTGATGCCCCACCTCGCTGTTGCCCATCGTACCCTCGGGCAGGCCGACATCCTCGCCGCTGGTGCGGATCAGCGTCCACGGGTAGCGCTCGAGCAGGCCATCGCAGCGCGGCGTGGTGGCGCGGTCGACGGCGTTGAACGCGGCGTGCTCGGGGTTCGGATTACGCCCCCAGCCATCACGGACAATCACTACGGCGGGGCGGGTGGCATCGTCAGGGCGGCTCATCGGAAAGTCTCCAGGCAGGGGGGAGGGTTTACAGGGCGGCCGGGGCATGCAGGCCGGGATGGCACCCGGCGGCGCTAAAGTGGCCATCACCCGGCCGGGCGAACCGACGATTGTAAACGAAACCGCCCGGTCCTGATTCCCCCCCCACTGGCCCCCAGGGCAAACGCATGTAGACGCGAAACCGGATGGCATGGTCAGCGGCTGCCCCCGGAAGCGCAGCCGATGGCCATGACGGCCTGTGTTTGGGGGTTCGCCGCATGGCCATCAGCCGCCCCCGGAAAGACGGCTGCTGACCATGCCACCCAAGCTACATGCGTTCGCCCTGCACTGGCCCCGGTGTCGCGCCGAAGCGCATTGGGAATGGAGAAGAGCAGCTACGAAAAACGCGAAATGCGCGAAAACGTGAAAGGTACACCTTGTGTGCTCGAAGCGGCCCGGTGGCCCGCCGGTTGGGGGCGGGGCGTGTGGCGTTATCGGGAGTTTGTGCGTTCTATCACGAAGCGGCGGACCGGCGTGATGTCCGTGGTGCCCCCGACGGGGGCAAGGGGCTCTGTTGAGGGGCGGGATGTCGTCTCGGGGCGACATGGTGGTGGGATATCGGACGCCGGGTGTGGCCGGCCGGCGACACTGGCTTCAACGGCCACGCCCATCCGGTCGATGACCCTTACAGATGTCGCATTCACACAACACCCATCGCCGCGCCGGCCCGGCCCGTGTCGCGGCGGGACAACCCGATGGCCATGCCGGCCCGGGCGAGGCGCAGGCGCGGCTCGCTCACGAGCTTGCCAACCTGCTCGATGGTGGGCTTCGCAACATGTCCGTGGTGCTCGCCGCACTTCGCTCAGCGGGCGAGGGTGAAGCGGGCACGGCCGGGGGTGATGGGGCTCGGTCAGCGGCGAAGCCCACAACGTCCGGCAATGCGAGCAACCCAGGGGGATACGAGGGCGATGGGTTTCCCGGGGCAGGTGAGATAGCTGGACCAGGTAGCGCTAGCGGATCGGCCGCCGCGCCCGTCCCCGATGCGGAGACAATCGCGCGGCTTGAATCGGTCGACCGGGCGATGCGTCAGATGGCGTTGCTGGTCCGTCGCTGGACGGATCGACGGCCGGCGGCAATGCGGCTCG
The DNA here is from genome assembly GCA_003552605.1 of Phycisphaeraceae bacterium. Taxonomy (GTDB): domain Bacteria; phylum Planctomycetota; class Phycisphaerae; order Phycisphaerales; family Phycisphaeraceae; genus B1Sed10-187. The sequence continues at coordinate 2,991 of PUNN01000112.1, read as the reverse complement.
GTGATGCCCGCCGCGAGTTGAAAACCACCATCGAGCATGCCGTGGCCCTGCTGCGGCCGGTGGCGGCCGAACGGCAGACAGAAATTGAGATCGAGGTCGATGCGGACCTCGGCCCGCAACCGGCGGGGCCGCTCTACACCATTGTGGCCAACGCGGTACGAAACAGCATCGAGGCTTTCGGCCGCGTTGCGGCGTCTGGTGGGGGCGGCGGTGACGATGATGGAGAAACGCGCGATGAACCCCGCCGCGTACGCATTGAAGCCCGCCGCGAGGCGGGCATGGTTGCGCTGACTGTGTGTGATAACGGGCCCGGCCTCGAGCCGGCGATGTTCGATGCCGATGGTGAGGTCCGCTTCGGCGCCACCACCCGTCCGCATGGCCACGGCCTCGGCCTCGCGCTGTGCCGTGAGATCGCCGGCAGCCTCGGCGGCACGCTCAGGCTGACCAATCGGCGGCCCTGCGGTGCGGCGTTGAAGCTGCAATACCCCGCCGCGGCACCGGATGATGGCCGAGCGGGCTGAAGAAGGGATTGAGCAGGACACCGACAGGACATTCGCCACATGATCGCCTTGTCAAACTCAGGGTCCATGCCTTCACCACCTGCCTGTCTCCCATGGGCAGACGGCAGTGACGGGCGGGGCGGGGCGATGCAGGCGGCTTCGGAGCCATGAGCCAATGACCAGCCAGACCGGCATTCTGATTGTCGATGATGACCCGATCGTGGCTGAGAGCCTCGCCGAGTTCGTCAAGGGCGAAGGCCATCCCGCCGCGACCGCCGGTGATGGCCACGAAGCGCTGCACATCCTTGCCGATGCCAGGCGCGGCGGCGGCCACGGCGAGGGGCCGGATGCGGACAACCACTACGGCATTATCATCGCGGACATGAACATGCCGCGTTGCGATGGGCTCGAGCTGCTGCGCCAGCTTCGCCAGGACTACACCTCCGTGGTGCCCATCGCCATCACCGGGTATGGCCAGATCGAGAACGCCGTCGAGGCGGTGCGTCTCGGCGCTGTCGATTACCTGACCAAGCCGATCGTGGACGATGAACTACGCATCGCCATCGGCCGGGCCGCCCGCCAGCACGCGCTGCTCGATGAAAACCGGGCACTCAAGTCGCAGCTCACCGAGCGTTACGGCCTTGGCAACCTCGTCGGCACCGATCATGCGATGCAGAAGGTCTATGACCTTGTCGAAGCCGTGGCGCCGTCGAAGACCACGGTGCTCATCGGCGGTGAGCCGGGCACGGGCAAGTCGATGATCGCCCGGGCCATTCACACGCGGAGCCCGCAATCCTCCGGCCGGTTCGTCACCTTCTCCTGCGGCGCGATTCCCGAGACTCTGCTTGAAAGTGAGCTTTTCGGCCATGTCAAGGGCGCCTTCACCGGGGCCGACTATGACAAGCCCGGCCGCCTCGCCATCGCCGATGGCGGCACGCTTTTCATCGACGAGATCAACAGCGCCACACCCGCGCTCCAGCTCAAGCTGCTCCGCGTGCTCCAGGAGCGCCAGTTCGAGCCGGTGGGGTCGACAAAGACGGTGAGCGTGGATGTGCGATTCATCCTCGCCTCGAACCAGCCGCTGCTCGAGCTCGTGCGGCAGGGATCGTTCCGTGAAGACCTGTACTACCGCATCAATGTCGTCCACATCCACATGCCCGCCCTGCGCGACCGGCCGGGCGACATCCCGCTGCTCGCCGAGCACCTGCTCAACAAGCACGCGAAGGAAGTGGGCAAGACGATGACCGGGTTCACCGATGAGTCGATGGCGGCGCTGATGCGCTACCCGTGGCCGGGCAATGTGCGCGAGCTCGAGAACGCGATCGAACGGGCGGTGGTGCTGTGCCGGCGGCCGGTGGTGCAGCTTGATGACCTTCCGGAAACGGTGACCGGGCAAAGTCATGGTTATTCCGGGCATGTCCGCCGCGCCAACGGGGTGGGGGGCGAGGCCGCCGGCAACGGTGAAAGCCTGATCCGCGTAGCCGCGCTGGAAAATGGCTGGACACCCACACCGCTGAGCGAAGCGCTCATCGAGCCGGAGCGCCAGATCATCCACGCAGCATTGAAGGCCAACCAGTGGAACCGCCAGCTCACGGCACGGCAGCTCGATATCAACCGGACTACGCTCTATAAGAAGATCAAGCAGTTCGGCCTGGACCAGCCGGGATGAAAGCAGCCACGCCCACGGCGGCACCGTCGGCCGGTGGGCGATGCAAGGCCCGTTTCAATCAAGCAGCACCTTCACGTGTGCCGCCGTCGCTGAGGCCAGCCCATCGAGGTTGTATCCACCTTCGAGCAGGGAGACCAGCCGGCCACCGGCGTGCTCGTCGGCGAGCGCCACCATCAGCCGCGTGAGGTCGGCAAAGTCTTCATCCTCGAGCCGAAAGCCCCCGAGCGGGTCGCCACGGCGGGAATCGAAACCGGCGGAAATGATCACAAGCTCCGGCCGGAAGTCCTTCATCGCGGGAATGAGGTCATCTTCAAACGCGCCGAGAATCTCGGCCCGGCCGGCGCCGGCGGGGAAGGGGCGGTTCATGATCGTGCCGCGGCCGGCGCCGGTACCGGTTTCCGCCGCGGCCCCGGTGCCTGGATACCACGGCCACTGGTGGGTGCTGAAGAAGAAGACAGAGGGATCGGCCTCGAAGATGGCCTGGGTGCCGTTGCCGTGGTGGACGTCCCAGTCGGCGATAAGGATGCGTTCAAGGCCGTAAGTGGCTTGCGCGTACCGCGCTGCGATCGCGGCGTTGTTGAAGATGCAGAAACCCATGCCGGTTTCAGGCGTGGCGTGATGGCCCGGCGGGCGCAGCGCGGCGGGCCACCCGCGGCGTGGGCTCGCTCAGCGAGACATCGCCGGTGGAAAGTTGCAGCCGCCCCTCGCCGACCTCGCGCTCGAGCTGCTCGAGATACGCCGGCAGATGGCAACGCAGCAGGTCCGCCTCTTCACACGCCCGCGGGGTCAGTTGCATCAGTCGTGGCAGCAGTCCATCGGCTT
>PUNN01000291.1 GCA_003552605.1 Phycisphaeraceae bacterium | reverse complement strand
CGGGGGTGTCCGCAGCCGATGGCCATGACGGCCTGTGATTGGGGGTTCGCCGCATGGCCATCAGCCGCCCCCGGAAAGACGGCTGCTGACCATGCCACCCAAGCTACATGCGTTCGCCCTGAGGCAGAATCAGGGCTGCGCGGAGACCGCCACGCGGTAGAATGGGCCCCCTCCCCCGAACGGCGATTCCCGAATCACTGCAACGCAAGCTGTGCCTCGTGCGATGCGATAGGTGCCGCGGCCTGGCAAGCCACCTCGGGAGCGTTCCGTGGTCAAGCGACCGATCCAGGCCTGAATCTGATTTCAATGCTGAACTCAAACAAAAGCTCGATGCGTCTTAAGAGTGTCATCGGTGGCGTGATTGGCCTCGAAGTGCTGTTCGTCCTGTTATGGAACTCCGGCTTCATCGGGGCCGAATACGGGTTGCCCTACACCGGCCCCTGGACGCTGCTGCTGTGGCGTTATGCAGCGCTCAGCGCTCTACTGGGGATCTGGCTGGTTGCGAGCGGAAGATGGACCTGGCCCGGCCGATGGGCGGTGGGCCACACCGCTGTGGTGGGTGTGCTGGCTCACGGTGTATGGCTCGGTTGCGTGCTCTTCGCGATCGACATGGCGGTGCCCGTGGGCATCATCGCTCTGGTCACCGCACTGCAACCCCTGGTCACCGGTGCCTTATCCGGGCTGGTGGTCGGCGAGCGGACGGCCCTGTGGCAATGGCTCGGGCTGATCCTCGGCTTCTGCGGCGTGGCCATCGCCGTTGGCGCCCGCCTTACACTCGATGCCCAGGCCCCCGCACTGGGCTATCTGCTGCCTTTTGGCTCGGTGGTGGGGATCACCGTGGCGAGCCTGCTGCAACGCCGATGGGCGCGCCAGGGCAACCGGGTCACGCTGCCTCTGGACTCAACGCTTTTCTTCCAGAGCGTTGCCACGACCCTGGCGGTGCTTGTGCCCGCGTGGTGGCTCGAGGGATTTGCCACCCGCTGGACGATGCCGTTCGTAGCGACAATGGCCTGGCTCGTGGTCGCCGTATCGCTCGGGGCTTACTGGGCGATGTGGCGGCTGCTGGCGAGGCAGGAGGCCACACGCGTTGCCAGCCTGTTCTATCTCAGCCCACCGGTGACGATGCTGATGGCCTGGATTGCGTTCGGTGACACGGTGATCCCCACCGATCTCCTGGGCCTTACGGTCGCAGGCGTCGGTGTATGGCTGGTATACCGCCGCCGCGCGCCCCAGCCATCAGGTGCACCCGGGCCTACGCCCCCATGAAGCCTGGTCACCGCGGAGGGGGCGTCCCGCATATCGGCGCAGGAAAGGGACACGGAAGAATAGGGACATTCCTGCTTCTCGGGGCCTTTTGCGCCGCAGGAGCAGATGCAAGTGGTCGGGCATCAGGCAAAAGCCCAGCACCCGCATGGCCAGCCCTCCGCACGCGGCGGCGATGAGGTCGATGAACACCTGATAGTCGCCATCCTCGTGGGAGCCGACGGCCCGGGCGTTGCCACGGTTGATGATGGGGTAACACAGGCCACCGACCGAAACGCGGCATGGTGATGGTGCAATATGGCGGAACAGCAAAGCCATGGGGGGAAGAAAGTAGCGCCCCGTTTGTCCCGCCAGGGGTTACATCTGCAGCGATTTGAGCGCATCGCGCGGCGTGGCATAGCTGTCGGTGTGGCGGCTGCCGATGGCCGACATCGGCGTCTGGTTGAGCTTGAAACCGACGTCGAAGGGTGAGCATTCACCGGTCTCAAGATGACGCTTGGCCAACCTTTCCAGGTCATTCATCGAACCGGTAACGGTACGGTTCAGCGCCTTGCAGAAGCGAACCGAGCCACTGGCCGGGGCAACAAAGTTCATGTAGACCAGACCCAGTCCATCATCGGTCATGAACTCACGGATGTTGTCCATCGCGCGCTCAATGAACTTCCCATCATGGGTGATGCCTCGGCCGAACAGGACGATGGAATAAAGCGATGGCGTATTACAGACCAGAATGTACTGCGTTCGATCAGCGGTGAACAGGCGGGCCGACCAGTCGGCGCAGGGATTCTCATCCAACGGTGACTCAGAAAGCCGCCCCGCCTTGATCTTGGCGTTAAGGCGTTGTGAGAGGCGAAAAATCATGACTGCTGCGAAACCTCAGGTATCTGCTCCAGCAGCTCGCGCAGCTCGTCCGGCATGACACGAACGACCCGCCCATCGCGCCACAGCACCAGCGGCTGCTGATGCTGCCGCACAATCTCGGCGGCCCGGCGGGCGGCGCGGATCATGGCGCTGCGGCTGCCTTGCAGGTCAGGATATTGGTCACGCTGCAGGCTCATGGGTTGTGCGCCATTCTACTCCGAACAGCCGAGACACATGGGTCCACCCCGAACGTGTCTGTTAACCCGTTGTCCGGGAGAGGGCCGAGAGTTTGAGAGCGCGGGGCGGGAGTGCGGCCGGAGGGGCGGCGGGTTTAACGGGCGGGCACGGGTTGGCGAGAGCGGAAGCGGCGTAAGGTGTTGCCGTAACTGGCTTTGTGTGCGATGGTTGCGCTGGCTGGCCGCAGGTAAAAGAAAGACCCGTCCGCTTGTTTG
>PUNN01000155.1 GCA_003552605.1 Phycisphaeraceae bacterium | reverse complement strand
TTTGAAAAAGATATTTCACCTTCTCGCAACGTGACAGATTTTTAATCTGCTGCTCTCTGGCTTCAGAAGTGTTCTGCTTTTTCAGGAAACGAGAGATTACACGTCGAGGGCTCAATTTCCAGATACGTCTCATATTGACCGAAAAAACAGGGATTTCAAGGACGCCCTGTCCTTTATCAGCCGTTTTTCGCATATCTTCGACGTCAGTATACCAGAAAGGCAAATCATCCGGAACGTCCCGGAAGTCGTAATCTGCAATATTCCCTTCACAAAAAGCTCCCGGCACGACGGAGCTGTCGGCGACCAGGCCGGCATTATTCATAGCTGTTATTATTTCATATCCCGGATCGACATTGTACCCTCCGGCGCGGAGCGCCAGGCATTGGTAATCCGATTTTACCGGGCGAAGGATACGCTCTAAGGTCGCGGCTCCCGCCTTGATAAGCCTTTCCAGTGATACATTACTTGTTTCACGATAGTTGCTGAGCTTATAGTTGCTCTCGTCGACGATCCACGAATCATTTTTATATTCTGCACCGGCCCATTGCGGGTGCAGGTGGAGCTGAACATCATGCCCGTCCTGAATGGCTTTCCGTATTTGGTTTTCAATAGCTGAAATGGGATTATTACTATATCCCATCACATTCCCGCTGTCCCACTGTTCTTTGAGTCGCCAGTATTCGACGACCTCGAAGAAGATGGTAATTTTAATATCAGCCTGCTGAAATTTTTTCAGCAATTCCTCGGTCGGCTCAACAACATCCTCAAAAACATCACCGGACCCGTCGCCGAAGAGTTCGTAGTCGAGAGTGAATATGAACTGAAAATTTTTTGAGTACATAAAAAATCAAAGATTAAATAACAAATTCAAAATAACAAGTTCCAAATAAATTACAAAAAATTAAAATATCAAATCCAAAATGGCCATTCCCGTTTTTGCCGCTACTCTCAGATCTAAGCCCTAATTATTTTCGTTATACGTTCTTTAACTTCTTGATTTGCCGTTTACTCTAATAAAATGCTTTGTCGTTGCCGTTCTTTGTGTTCTTTGTGTCTTTGTGTGATTCATGATTTTGTCGTTAATCCGTGTTAATCCGTGCAATCCGTGGACTAATGACTTTTTCATAAATCCCTTCCATGCGCCGGGCCACGTTCGACGCCAGAAAACGCTCCCTGGCATAATCGTGGTTATAACGGGCGATATCCTTTCTGAGTTCAGGGTTTTCGATGAGCTTTTTGATGAAGCCGGCATACACTTCGGGGTCTTTACTTTCCGTCATAAACCCCATCTTCCCGTGCTCAAAAAAATCCTTCAGCCCGCCGACCGGACGCGTAATCACGGGCAGACCGAGCGCCATGGCCTCGAGCACGGAGTTGGGCATACCCTCGGTATAGGAAGGGAACAGGTAGGCATCGGCGCCGGCAAAGGCTTCTTTTTTAGCATCCCCCTGTACCCAGCCCGTAAATTGCACATCCTGAATTCCCTTTTCGGCCACATAATTCTTCGCATTATCGAGTTCCGAACCGATGCCTGCTATCTTAAGACTGACAAACGGATATTTTTCTTTGATCAGAGCGTAAGCGTTGAGTGCCTCATAGATCCCTTTCGTTTTCTCTATTCGGGACAGGAAAAGTATTTGAAATTTATCTTCTTTGTTAAGATTGATTTTATTTTGCACGTTAAACCCATCCAGGAGCGCATCATCGACCAGCGTAGTTTCCACGATGATCTTATCGTCTTCGAAGCCCCACTGGACCAATTTACGTTTAAAATCTTGCGAGAGCACCAGTATCCGAGCTGCGTTTTTGAAGCACTCCTTAAATTTACGCAGTTTTCTCGGTTTTGACTCCAGATATTGCTGATAATCCTTATTCCAGCCCCTGAAAAAGACAACGAAAGGCACCTCCGCCTTTTGAGCGGCCTGGGCAAAGAGCATGTCCCTCACCAATGCCATGGTTCCGAGCGAGGGGTTGAGTTGAATGAGATCGACCGGACGTTTTTTAAAGACCCTGTTCACCAAAAGCCTGTCCCAAAGAGAGCAGAGCCGCCGCTGCCATACCGACCAGAAAGTTGTATGGCGCATGGAAGTTATAACAGGATTCTCTTCCGCCGTCAGATCCCAAATAGAAAACCGGCTCCTGTCGATATGCGCGGTCAGCATCTTCATATAATGCGCCACCCCGCCGTGACGGACCTGATTGAAACGGATGTTGTAGAGAATGTTATACATAAAAGGCAAATCACAATAACGGCAAATTACAAATCCAAAATCCCAAGTTCCAAATAAATCACAATAACGGCAAATTACAAATCCTAAATTCCAAGTTCCAAATAAATCACAATTACGGCAAATTACAAATCCAAAATAACAGGTTCCAAAGGATTAAATCACAAATCCAAAATCTCAAGTTCCAAATAAATTACAATAACGACAAATTACAAATAAAAAAAGAATAAATCTTAAATAACAAATAAATCCTCAATTCAGATTATTTTGAATTCTTTAGAATGGCTGCAAAAATCTTGAGTAGTTCGGTGGTTTCCTGGATCAACGGGTTTATTCTTTCCTCGAATTTC
>PUNN01000154.1 GCA_003552605.1 Phycisphaeraceae bacterium | reverse complement strand
TGGAGGTCAGGTCATTTTCACCACCGCTCCGGAAGACGTGCCGGGCCGGGCGGAAATGGAAGAACAACGTGCTCTTTTGGAAGAGCTTCTTGAAGACGTTTCCTCTTGTTCCGATTGGACATCGCAGCTAAAGGAGGGAAAAATCCGGCGGGAAAGGCTGGTCGATCAAGACGAACTGTATTTTATCCGGCGACGCCACGAATCAGGCCACCATTATTTTATCGTCAATCTGGGAGATGAAAGATTTGATGACTGGGTTCCTCTCTCCGTTCACTTTGATGAGGCCTTGATCATGGACCCCATGTCAGGCGATGTCGGCCGTGCCGGGATGCGAGGAAGTCTGGAACGGGAGGTGCGTTTGCAGCTTGAATCGGGTGAAGCCTGGATACTGCGTACATTTCACACCGCTCATGATCATCCGGCGCCTGAGTGGCCTTACATAAACATATCCGGTCCGGCCTATGCTTTATCCGGGAAGTGGGATATTACTTTTATCGAAGGAGGGCCGGAGCTGCCTCCTGACCATGCAACGGAGTCTCTGACTTCCTGGACGGAGTACAGCGAAGCGGCCGAAAGATTTGCGGGCACGGCCCGTTACAGCATCGAATTCGACGCGCCCAGCTCCACCGGACGATGGCTGCTTGATCTGGGTAAGGTTCATTCAAGCGCACGGGTCCGTCTGAACGGTCGGGAGATCGCAACGTTGATCGGGCCGACATTCCGGACTCTTCTTGAAGATGTCAGGCCCGGGAAAAATTTTCTCGAGGTGGAGGTTACCAATGTCGCCGCCAACCGCATCCGCGATTTGGACCGGCGCCAGCCTGATTGGCAGGAGAATTTCGAGCGCCCGATAATTAATTCAATCAGGAAGGAACCAGGGAAATACGGTGGCGAAGCAGTCAATTATGCCAAAGCCCCTCTTATGCCTTCGGGGCTCATTGGCCCGGTGAGACTTTTTGAACTTGAATGATGGAGTGAAAGTTTGTAATATATTTACTGAATACAAATCTGTTGCGCAATCTCCTCACTTTGCATAATTTTACCTTTTTCATATGGAGAAAGAACCGATGGGAAACCCCAAGGAAGGCCTGTGGTTCGATATCGAACCGCCTTGCCCCCCTAATGACGGAATAATGTTTGTCAACCATGCCAGAAACGGCCGCAGCGGTCATCTGGGGCATGCGCTTGTGGAATACGAACCCGGAAAAATACTGGCATTCTACCCGAATTGCTCCGATGCCAACAACGGTCATACCGGCGATGGCTGGATGGAATACAAGCGTGCCAAAGACGCTGGGCGTACGTGGAGCGAACCGCAGACCCTGGATTACTCAAAAAAGGTTTACGATTCCGGCGGCCGCTCGGTCATGTGTGAAAAGGCCGTGCGCTGTGATGACGGACGTCTTGTCCTTTTCAACCTCGAGTGCCACAACATTGCGGAAAAAAATTTCACCTGGCAGCCGCTTGAAGTGCCGACGTACCTGCACAGCACGGACGGCGGTGAAACATGGAGCGATCCCCTGCCGGTTGGCGACGAACCCGGAAGAATATGGGACGTGCTGTATCACCAGGACGTCATCTACGCGCTGGAGCTGGCCAACAACAGCAGCATCAAATGGTACGGCAATCTGCCGGAGCATCATTATTCGCTGTATGTCAGCACCGACCGGGGCCGCACCTTCACTCGCCGCAGCGTGCTGCCGTTCGAGTTCATGGAACGCGGCTACGGCGCTCTGGCCATCCTGCCAGACGGCGCACTGATCGCCTATGTCTATAATCAGACCGACGAGAAAAACCTCGAATATGCTGTCAGCCGTGACGAGGGGCATAACTGGGACGGAGTCGGGAGAGCCTTTTTTGCCAAACAGATTCGCAACCCCCAGATCGCCGCATTCCGCGACGGCTACGTCCTGCACGGACGCAGTGGCAGCAGAGGAGAAGATGCTGTAAAAGGACATTTTGTGCTCTACAGCTCGCCGGACGGCATTAAATGGGACGAGGGGAGATATCTTCAGATGCGGACAGCGGGCGCCGGAGCCTACTCCAACAACCTTCTGGTCCATGATCCGAACGGCAATAAGCCATCAAAGCTACTTATCCAGGCCTCGCACGCCTACGAAAAATCGAAAACCAACATTCACCATTGGTGGCTTAAGTGATATCATCTACAATAACCCGACCGAAAAGAGAATGCCCTGGAGTGGCCTCTCGAGCTTATGCCGGTGGGACTGTAATTTTGCATTATATATTGGCTTTATAGATTGGTTTTAATCAATTCAATGACAAGAAGCAAACAATACCGAACAAAACAAACCATCAACCGTTCTCCCTCCAATGGGAATCTGCCCGGCTCATGGGACCCCGTCAAGGCGGCCGACCGGGTAATGGAGGGGCTGATCCGCGTCACCGCACCGCAGGTCAAGGGCGCTCATGACGCAGAATTTGTATGTGTGGGCAAGCACGCATACATTGTGGAACATGACAATGACGTGCAGCCCGGACACGGAGCGGGCGCGCACATGTACTGCGTGCTGAGCATTGTGGACCTTGACACCCTGAACGTGGTGAAAACAGTATTATTGG
>PUNN01000075.1 GCA_003552605.1 Phycisphaeraceae bacterium | reverse complement strand
GGAGTACGCCACCATGAATCACGCTACCACCGAACCGATGACCTTTCCAACTGCGGATTCCAACGCCGCCGAGGCGGCCAGGCCGCCCCCCGCCGACCCGCTCACCGAAGTGCTGCGGGCGGGGGCGCGACAGTTGCTGACCCAGGCCGTGGAGGCCGAGGTCGAGCAGTGGATCGCCGACCATGCCCACCTGACCGACGAGAACGGCCACCGGCAGGTGGTGCGCAACGGCTACGCCCAGCCCCGCCAGGTCGTCACCGGCCTCGGGCCCATTGACGTGCGGGCACCGCGCGTCCACGACCGCCGCGATGAGCCGCAGCGCGAACGCTGCATGTCAGCGGGAATCCGCCCGTAATTCCTCATTTGACGCGAAATTCGTTTTTCAAGACTCCTAGTGCCTCATTCACCGCCTCGACGGACTCCTCCGACGGAGGGGCCGTGCCGTCACCCAATTCCAGGCTCACGCGGAACTTCATGCTGACGTTGGCCTTCGCCTTAATCTCCAACAGCGCTGGAATCAAGTCGCCGAGGTCTTGAATCTGCGAGGGCTCAAAGGTTGCCTCCGCCACGCGCACGTTCGACGGCATCGTGCCGCCGGCCGTGCCACCACCCGTAGCACCGGCCGCCCCCGTGGTGGCAACTTTGATCTTGACTGTGTCGGCGGCGGACAACTCGCACGGCCACAGTGCGGAGTCGTCGGCCAAGGCGATGAACCGAGCGGAGATCGCGCCCCCGATCAGCTCACGCACCGTCTTCCACGGGAGAGTGTGGCCCGCTTGCTGAGAGAGAGCCGTGGCGATGGCCAAGGCGGTCGTGGTGCCATCCTGCCATGCGTCTGGGAGGTTCTCCGGCAGGAGGGCCGTGGCGGCGAGGGGGGCTGGCGGAACGCGCAGCGTGGCTGTGGGGGTCAGCACACCAAAGGGGATCGGCTCGCCCAACAGGCTGGTTGGGCCAGATAAGAGCCACACCGTGCCCGCCTCGACCGCGCTGGAAACCACGGCGTACACCACGTCCTCAGACGCCTTGGGCACAGCCATGGATTCGGTGAAGCCCCCTTTGTCGACCTGCACTACCTTCTGGCCGTTGAAGTAATCCAGAACCTGTTGGACCGTGATCTGCTCGCCATCCCATAGCTCGGGCAGCGCATCGCGCGCAAGCAGATCGACTGGGATGTCCGTCAACTCCGCCGCCTCGGGCAGCACCAGTTCCATTGCCGGGTCGTTCAGCGCCGCCTGATCCGGCCGCGTACGCCACCAGGTGCGGAAGGTGCGGTCAGGCCGCATGAGCTTCAGCACAAATGTCCCCTGGATGCAGCCTTCGACCAGGGTCTCCAGAATAGCCTGCGATTTGAGCATTTTGGGCAGGTGCGGAAGCTGCGCAAATGCTCCTGCCAAGTCCTTTACGCGACGGCTTGTTTCGCCATCTTTCCACAGGTTGTAGGGCCCCTCTGGAAGCAGAGCCTCGGCGCTGATGGCCGTGTCCTGAATCCGCGAGCGGTTATCGTTTTTGATCCTCGTGAAATGCGGTTCCTCGGTGACAGTGATCTTAAAGGCCTGCGCCTCGTCCTTCTCGGAGACCGTGACCACCGTGCTGTACGCCTGGCGGATCGTCTCGGGCATGCGTCCCTTCGCTTTATCAATGTTCAGCCTCAGCGTCTGCATGCGGGCGACATCCACCGAGCCATCGCCTTGTTGCTCAGAGAGCTCGTAGCGCACCTGCTCCCAAGCCAAATATTCCCGCACCCGAGCATGGGCCAGTTCCAGCCCATCCCTGGAAGGGCACAGCAGGATCACCGCGTTGCGGAACACCCGCGGCTTATCCGGCCCGGTCGTTTCGTCCAGAAACCGCTTCGCCTCCGGGCTGGGCTTGCCCGAATCGCACGCAGCCGAGGGGCCGAGCACCGCATAATGAAACAGCCCATCATCTTCCACATCACGGGGCTTGGTGGGCAGCGTATGCACCCGCACGCCTGCCGCTGATGCGCCCTCCACCAGCTTCCTGGTCTTACCGATCTCATCCAGCAGGCGAGCCCTTACCATTTCATCTGAAATGTTTTTCGCAGCCACCGCGTGCATCTGGTTCAGGTTCGGCCGGTTGCCAAGTCGCCAGGTATCTGGAAGTTGGGCATTCTCGTCCTCTGAGAGATACCGGTCATCCAGCCAGTGGCTCGCCTGTGCCCATCGTCCCAGCCCTTTCTCCAGTTCAATTCTGTCCGTCCGGCACATCCCGATGAGCACCAGCAGATCGCGCGTTTTGGCACTGTGCCCTACCGGCTGAGAATGCAGGAAGGTTGCCATCACCGCCTGCTCAATCTCGCGGAACTTCAAGCCCACCGATTCCGTTTCAATCTGTCGCGCACGCATCAGTTCCCCATCGAGGATCGATGTCCACGCCTGCCTTGCCCCCTCATGCTCTTCCGTGTCTGCTACTGTCACCAGCTCTCGCGCTGCTTCTGACAGGCCGTCCTGGTCGGGCGCGTTCAGGAATACGGTCGGCCCGATCAGCGGGCTCTGGTCCCACTTCTCCGCTTCACGCAGTGCCAGCGCAAAAGTCCGTAACACACCGCGCGTCCGCTGAAAGCCACTGAGCTGTGTCCAT
>PUNN01000004.1 GCA_003552605.1 Phycisphaeraceae bacterium | reverse complement strand
GTGTGCATCGCCTGCATCACCGCCACGCCGACGGCGAGCACGATCCCCACAGCCCGCGGCACGGCTTTACCTGGGCGCACATCCTGTGGGTGCTGCACCGCAAGATCGAGGGGGGGCGCGGTGAAGACGCCGCCAAGGACCTGCTGCGCGACCGGGTCATGCGATGGATCGACCGCCTGCACTGGCTGCCGCAACTGCTCATGGCCATCGCCCTGTTCGCCACCGGCTGGGCGATCGGTGGTGCCACGCTCGGCCTGTCATGGGTGGTCTGGGGCGTGGCGCTGCGGACGGTGGTGCTTTTCCATGGCACATGGTTTGTCAACTCCGCCGCGCACACATGGGGCTATCAGAACTATCCCGGCACGGGTGAGCACTCGACAAACCTCTGGTGGGTGGCCCTGTGGAGCTTTGGTGAAGGCTGGCACAACAACCACCACGCCCATCCGCGCTCGGCCCGCCACGGTTTGCGCTGGTTCGAGATCGACATCACGTGGATGATGATCCGCGTGCTGGAAAAGCTCGGCCTGGCCTGGGATATTCACAAACCGGCCACGGCGGAGATGCCGGGCGAAACAGGCTCCGGCGCGGGCTCCCGGGCGGTGGAAGATAACCGGCCGATCTGATCCGCATCGTATGCGAAGCCGCCCACTTCACGCCACGCAGCGATGTGGCATGGCCCTCGCCCGGGTGCATGGCATTTACCGCGACACTCTTGTAATTCCAAGCGGGTAGGCTGGCTGTGTCAGCGGGCTTTCCGGGGGTCTTCAGCCCGACGGCCATGCGAGTCCCAGGGGCCCACGGAGCGCCCGGAACCCCCGGAAGCTCCCGGAGCCGCATGGCCATCGGCCGCGGACGGCCGCTGACCATGCCACCCCTTGGCGAGCCGCGGCGAGTGTCATGCGCCCCGCCCCCCGCTCCTCACCCCGCAGGCGCCCGCATCACTCCGGGAGCGTCAGTTCCAGTTCCTTATCTTCACCCTCGCGGTGGATCTGCAGGGTCACCGTATCCCCGGGGCGGAGCCGGTCCATGGCGGCCAGCAGATCGTTGCCGTTGCGGATCCGCCGGTCGTTGACCTGCTTGATCACATCACCCCAGCGCACGGTGCCGTCCGGCTGCTGCTCGGTTGCGCGAAGGCCGGCTTCATCCGCCGGTGAGCCTTCCTCGACCTCGAGCACAAGCACACCCTCGAGGCCGAACTGCCGCGTGATCGCGCGATTGTGCTGCTCGTTGAACCCCACACCCAGCGCCGGCGGCCGATACTCACCCTCCGCAATGAGCTGAGGGACTACGCGATTCACCGTGTCGACTGGCACGGCAAAGCCGATGCCCGCACTCGCCCCCGTCGGGCTGTGAATGGCGGTGTTGACCCCGATCAGCCGGCCGGCACTGTCCAGCAGCGGCCCACCGGAGTTGCCGGGGTTGATCGCCGCATCGGTTTGAATCACATCCTCGATCTCGCGGCCGCCCACGCCCGGGATGCGCCGGCCAAGGGCGCTGATCACCCCCGTGGTCATCGTCTGGTCAAGCCCGAAGGGGTTGCCGATGGCGATGGCCCATTGACCCACCTTCAGATCATCGCTCGTGCCGAGGGGAATCTCCCGCAAGCTGCGCCCGCCCGGCCGGATGCGCAGCACCGCCAGGTCGTGGGCGGGCGATGCGCCCACGAATTCAGCCCGATGCACCGACTGATCGTGCAGCACCACCTGCGCCATCCTCGCGCCCTGGATCACGTGGAAGTTGGTGATGATGTGGCCGCCATCGTCCCAGACGAACCCGCTGCCCGTGCCCCGGGGCACCTCGACCACCTGCCGCGTCCAGGGGTTGAACCGCTGCTCGGTGGTGGTGATGTAGACCACCGAGGGGCTGGCATCCTCAAATATCTCGATCAGGGACTGCTCTTGCTCGGCCAGGTCGCCCCGGGGGGTGACCGGCCGCGGCGTGCCCGTGGGCGCGGGGCTGAACCAACCCGCTTGATAGGCCAGCATTCCCCCGACCGCCACCACACCGAGCGCCAGGATCACCCAACCCAGCCCCGGACGGGCCGGCTGCGGGCCGGGTGGCATGTCGTTGGGCGGCCGGGTCTGGTATTGCATGAGGCTCCCTCGGATGCAGGGGCTTCGGTTGAGCACCGCGATGCATCACCGGTGAGATTCATTGTAAGACTTTCATCCCCGCTTTTCCTGCCAACCTGAGCTGTGCCGCGGCCAAACGCATGCAGGCCAGAGGGTGGCATGGTCAGCAGCCGTCATTCCGGGGGCGGCTGATGGCCATGCGGCGAACCCCCAATCACAGGCCGCCATGGCCAGCGGCTGCGGACACAGTTCGCAAGCCGCTGACCAAGGCCACCCTTCCCGGGACTACATGCGCCTGCCGCGCGCCAGGTAAAACAATCTCGACCTACAGATGCCAATGGGTAAGAGGTCTCAATCAGGACACGGGTGCATGACATGCGCCGCGGGGTATTTTTCTCCCTCTCCCCTCGGGAGAGGGCTGGGGTGAGGGTAGATTCGTGCCGGTCGTACCGTGGCTGAACCGAAGGCCGACCCCTGCATGAGGCGGGAAAGACGGCACATGAAGCATTTGGGCGTTTGCACTGAGCCCC
>PUNN01000411.1 GCA_003552605.1 Phycisphaeraceae bacterium | reverse complement strand
CAAGTGTGTATAAGCAGTTTCGCGATCTTGACGATTTCCTCGACGAGGTCCGCGAGGTGCTCGATCAGACCCAGCCGGAAGTGCCCGGGCAGGGGCTGCTGTTTCCGTAGTGCAAACGGCGCATGGCCGTTCCACCAGCGGACTGAGGGAGGGTGGGGCCTTCGTGTCGGCTTGGGAGCACTTCGACGACGATTGGGGTTTGGCGGGTATCATGTGGGGGACTTGCAGCCCCAATCGGGACATTGGTTCATCGCGACACCATCTTTCAATGAAAGGATACGGAGATGCGCACCCTGAGGGCTCGGATGCTTGCCGTTTTGGCCTGTGGCCTGCTTGCTGGTAGCACCTTGGCGCCGATCGCAGCGATGGCGGGGCAGCCGGCGGGCAATCTGCAAGGACAAGGCGCACCGCTCGCCGAGCGGATACCGGGCGATGCCCTGGTCTATGTCGGGTGGCAGGGCGCGGCGGACATGGGGCCGGGGTTCGATGAGAGTCACCTCAAGGCGCTGCTCGACCACGCCAATATCGCGGCGTTGACCGAACAGGTGATCCCCGGCCTGATCGAGGCCATCTTGGCGCAGGAGGGGGTGGCAGTGGAGCCCCACGGCACGGGACCGGTGAAGCAGATTTCCTCGGCCGCCTGGAACCAGTCCACTGCGTTCTACTTCGGTGGCATGGTCCTGAAAAACGACCATGCAGAACCCCTGCCGCGTATCGCCGTCCTTTGGCAGGTTGAAGAGCATGCCGAACAATTGCATGCCACTCTTGCCCGGATACTCGAAGATGCCCCCGATGTGCCGCCGGAGGCCGACGTGTATCGCGAAGATGGCCTTGTCGTGCTCGCCATCGGCCATCTCGGGGAAGCCCACCTCGCCACCATGGGCATCGGTGAAGGTGAACCGGCCGAACCCCTCGCCGCGCACGAGGCATTCCTGACCGGCTTGGAACGGACGCTGCCGAACCCCATCGCGGCGGTCCATGTCGACATCGAAGGGCTCCTCGATCAGATCGAAAAGGTCGCTATGCGGGAGGAGATCGTGATTGAGGAACTGTTGCTTGAGGAAATGGATGTCGATCACGAGCCCGGGGAAGCAGCGGGACGGTCTGAGCAATGGGGTAACGGCCGCGAAGATTTCGAGCAGATGAAGCAGGTGCTCGGCCTCGACGGCTTGAAGCATGCCACGCTCGCAATGGGCTTTGATGGACGCGAATGGGGCACGCGGGCGTTCATCAAGGCGCCGGCGCCGCGGCGGGGGATCGCTGCCCTGATGGATCACGATCCGCTGCCGCAAGGCATCTACGATGCCATTCCCGCTTCCGCCATCGCAGCAGGCGTCGGTCAGGTGGATCTTGCCCGAATGCTTGAAGAGGTCCGCCGCGGGCTGCGCGAATTCGACCCCGCCGCCGAGGAGGAACTGGATGAAGCCTTGGCCATGGCGGAGCAGCAGTTCGGCATCGACCCGGTCGAGGGCCTCCTCGAGGCGCTCGGTCCCGCCTGGGCGCTCTATCGTGACGGCAACATCGGTGGTGAGGGTGCTTTCAGCATGGTGGCTGTCAACCACCTGCGCCATCCCGACCGGTTGAAGCAGACGCTGGACAGGCTGGTACCCCTGGCCAATCAGATGCTGCAACAGCACGGTGATCCGGATGTGAAGCTTCGCATCCGCACCGAAACGGTTGATGGCACCGAGATCAGCTATCTCGCCTTCCCGCTGGTCAGCCCTGCGTGGGCCATCCGCGATGGCAACCTTTACCTCAGCCTCTTTCCGGAGATGACCGCCGCAGCGGCCCATCACGTGGCGAGCGGGGCTGAATCCATCGGAGAGCAGGCTACATTTGCAGACCTGATGGAGCAGCTCGAGGCCGATGATGCGAAGGGTTTCTACTACGCCGACACCGAACGCATCCTCACGCGCATCTACCCCGGCCTGGTGGCCGGCTCGCGGACGCTGCTTGGTGCGGCCGACATTTTCGACGTGGATCAGGTGCCGGCGACGGTGCTTCCACCGCTGTATCGCATCCGGGCCCATATGGCCCCCGCCGCGATGTTTACCTGGAGCGATGAGGATGGCTTTTACCTGCGCGCGGTTGAACCGGTACCGGGATCGGCCTTGCTCGGCTCCGCTGAGGGCGGTGTCGTGGCCTCACCCCTCATCGCCGGGATTCTACTGCCGGCGCTGGAGAGTCCGCGCCAGGCGGCGAGGGCAACACAGGGCGCGGCCAACCTGCGCCAGATCGGTGTGTCAGCCATGGCGTATGCGTGGGATCACAACGGCCGTATGCCGCCAGACTTCGGCACGCTTGTCGAAGCAAACTACATTCATGCAGATGCCTTCTTCAGCCCCGATCACGAACAGCCCGTGCCGGAAGGCCTGGAGGGCGAGCAACTCAGTCAGTGGCTCGAGCGCCATGCTTCATATGTCTACGTGGCTGCGGGGGTCCGGGTAGACAGGGTGGAGCGGCCATCGGAATACGTACTTGCATACGAAAGGCCCGAGCACAGCCCGGAGCCGGGCACCATTGCAGTGGCTTTCCTTGACGGCCACGTGCGCCGGTTGCCGGCAGATGAAGCGCAGCGCCTGATCGAGCAGCAATTGAAAGATGAT
>PUNN01000276.1 GCA_003552605.1 Phycisphaeraceae bacterium | reverse complement strand
GCTCAAGCCGCAACTCGAGCGGCCGATGGGGATCATTCATCGCCGTCGCCAGCGCCATGGTGGGGGCCTCACGCCCGCGGCTCAGGCCCTCGTGGACTTTCTCGTGCAGAAGGCTGCCACGTTTGAGCAGGAACTGGCGGCGGAGTCCGCCGCGGGTGCCGCCACGCCCGCCGACTCCGCGGCTGCCACAAGTGACGGCTCCGGCCAACTGATTGGAGGCCCCTCCCGATGAGCGCCAACCCGACCGTCCAGCCCGGGGCCGCTGTCGATGCGGCCATCTGCCCGCTGTCCGAGACCGTTGATGGGGCTTCGTTTGCCGCTGATGCGCGTGCCGGCGGGATCGTGCCCGTCTCAGCGGCGATTCCGAGGCCCGATGCCGAGGGGCTCTACGACCCGGCGAACGAAAAGGATGCCTGCGGTGTGGGCTTCATCGCCCACATCAAGGGGCAGGCCTCGCATGCCATCATCACCGATGCGCTCGAGATGCTCCGCAACATGGACCACCGCGGGGCCTGCGGCTGCGAGCCCAACACCGGTGACGGCGCCGGCATCCTGACCGGCCTGCCCCTGGGGTTCCTTCAGAAAGTGGCACATCGGGACCTTGAGGTCGAACTGCCCGAGCCGGGCAGCTTCGCCGCGGGCCTGGTCTTTCTGCCGCAGCGCGAGGATGAACGGGCCGAGGCGAGGCAGATGGTCGAGGCGGTCATCGCGGAAAACGGGCAGAAGCTGATCGGCTGGCGACCGGTGCCGGTGGATGTGGAAGGGGCCGACATCGGCCCGACCGCCCGCGCCGCCGAGCCGGCGGTCGAGATGCTCATCGTCGCCGCCGGCGCCGCCGAGCACGGCGACCGTGAAGCGTTCGAGCGCAAGCTCTACGTCATCCGCAAGCAGGCGGCCCACCGCATCCGCCACAGCGCGCTCGAGCAGGCCAGTACCTTCTACATCTGCTCGCTTTCGACCAAGGTCATCATCTACAAGGGCCAACTCACCGCCGGGCAGGTCGACCGCTACTACCTCGACCTCCAGGACGAGGACTACACCTCGCACCTGGCGATGGTCCACTCCCGCTTCAGCACCAACACCTTCCCCTCGTGGGACCGCGCTCAACCGATGCGGTTCATGAGCCACAACGGTGAGATCAACACGCTCCAGGGCAACGTCAACTGGATGCGCGCCCGCGAGGGGCTGCTCGAGAGTGAGCTGCTCGGGGACGACCTCGCCCGTCTGCTGCCGGTCAACGAGCCGGGCACGAGCGATTCGGGCGGCTTTGACAACGTGCTCGAGCTGTTGCTGATGGCCGGCCGGTCACTGCCCGAGGCGGTGATGATGATGATCCCGGAGGCCTGGGAGAACCACGAGTCGATGAGCATGGTCCGGCGGGCGTTCTATGAATATCACGCCTGCCTGATGGAGCCCTGGGACGGGCCGGCGTCGATCGCCTTCACCGATGGCCACTACATCGGGGCGGTGCTCGACCGCAACGGCCTGCGACCGAGCCGCTATTACATCACACACGATGACCGGGTCATCATGGCCAGTGAAGTGGGCGTGCGCCCCGTCGAGCCGTCCAACGTGCGCAACAAGGGCCGGCTGCAACCGGGGCGGATGTTCCTGGTCAACTTCGATGAAGGCCGCATCGTTGATGATGAGGAAGTCAAGCACCGCATCAGCACCGCCCGGCCGTATGCCCAGTGGCTGGCGGCGCAGCGGATCGAGCTTGCCGACCTCGCCCCGGCGGATGAACCGGCCGGTTATCAGCCGGACACGCTGCTGCCGCGGCTTCAGGCGTTCGGTTACACCACCGAGCACATGGACATCATCCTTCGGCCGATGGCCAGTGGCGCACAGGAGCCGATCGGCTCGATGGGCAATGATGCCGCCCTTGCGGTGCTCTCTGACAAGCCACGGCTGGTCTATGACTACTTCAAGCAGCGCTTCGCGCAGGTGACCAATCCCCCGATCGACCCGATCCGGGAAGAGATCATCATGAGCCTCGAGTGCTATATCGGCCCCGAGGGCAACCTGCTCGATACCACCGAAGCGCAATGTCACCGGCTGCTGCTGCCTCACCCGGTGCTGACCAATGAGCAGCTTGCGGCGATCAAGCAGACCGACCACCGCGGCTGGCGTGCGGCGACGATCGACATGACCTACCCGGCCGAGGGCGCCGGCGATGGGAGCATGCTGCGCGCCGCACTCGACCGCATCTGCGACGAAGCCTCGCGGGCGATCGAGGAGGGCTATCAGCTCATCGTCCTCTCCGACCGCCACATCGGCCCGGACCGCATCGCCCTCAGCGCCCTGCCGGCCGTGGGGGCGGTGCACCATCACCTGGTGCGCGAGGCCAAGCGCACGCGCATCGGGCTCATCGTGGAAAGCGGTGAGGTGCGCGAGGTGCATCACTTCTGCCTGCTCGTGGGTTACGGGGCTGATGCGATCAATCCCTATCTCGCCTTCGAAGCGCTGTGGCAGATGCGCCGTGATGAGGTGATCGACCCCGCCATCGACGATGAGCAGGTGGTGGACAACTACATCAAGGCGGTGCGCAAGGGCCTGCTGAAGGTGATGAGCAAGATGGGCATCTCGACGCTCGCCTCCTACAAGGGGGCGCAGATATTCGAGTGCATCGGCCTGCGTGATGAGGTGATCGACCGCTGCTTCCGCGACACGCCCAGCCGGCTCCAGGGTGCAGGGTTCCGGGTACTCGGCGCCGAAGCCAAGCGACGCCATGAGATCGGCTATCCATCGCGCAAGGTCGTCCGCCTCAACGTGCTGCCCAATCCCGGTGAATACCACTGGCGGCCCGGTGGTGAAAAGCACGCGATCAACCCCACCACCATCGCGAACATGCAGCATGCCGTCCGCCGCAACGAGGCTGAGACCTACTGGCGCTTCGCCGAGGAGGTCAACGATGCCAGCCGGACGCTGTGTACCCTGCGCGGGCTGATGGATTTTCAGCCGCCTGAAGGCGGAGCGATTCCCATCGAACAGGTCGAGCCGACCGCGGAGATCGTCAAGCGCTTCCGCACCGGCGCGATGAGCTTCGGCGCCCTGTCGAAGGAGGCCCATGAGACACTCGCCATCGCCATGAACCGCATCGGCGGCAGGAGCAACTCCGGCGAGGGCGGCGAGGATTATGATCGCTTCACACCCGATGAAAACGGTGACTGGCGCCGGTCTTCGATCAAGCAGGTGGCCTCCGGCCGCTTTGGCGTGACGAGCTGGTACCTGACCAACGCCGATACGATCCAGATCAAGGTCGCGCAGGGCGCCAAGCCGGGCGAAGGCGGCCAGCTTCCCGGCTTCAAGGTCGATGCCGATATCGCCCGTGTCCGCCACTCGACACCGGGTGTGGGGCTGATAAGCCCGCCACCGCACCATGACATCTATTCGATCGAGGACCTTGCCCAGCTCATCTTCGATTTGAAGAACGCAAACCCCCGCGCGCAGGTCAGCGTCAAACTCGTGGCAGAGGTGGGGGTGGGCACCATCGCCGCGGGTGTGGCCAAGGCACATGCCGACCACATCCTCATCAGCGGCCACGATGGCGGCACCGGCGCCTCGCCGCTGACGAGCATCAAGCATGCCGGCCTGCCGTGGGAACTCGGCCTCGCCGAGACGCATCAGACCCTGGTGCTCAATGACCTGCGAAGCCGCGTGAACCTCGAGACCGATGGTGGGCTGCGCACCGGCCGGGATGTGGTCATCGCTGCGCTGCTTGGTGCCGAGGAGTACGGGTTTGCGACCACGCCCCTGATCGCCATCGGCTGCATCATGATGCGCAAGTGCCACCTCAACACCTGCCCGGTCGGTATCTGCACGCAGGACCCGGTGCTGAGGGCCAAGTTCAGCGGCCAGCCGGAGCACGTGATCAACTACTTCTTCATGGTCGCCGAGGAAGCGCGGCGGATCATGGCATCACTCGGCATCGCCCGGATTGATGATCTTGTCGGTCGCGTGGACCTGCTGCATGCCAGCGAGGCAATCCGGCACTGGAAGGCCGACGGCATCGACCTCGCGCCCATCCTGATGCCGGCGCGCAAGCCGCATCCCGATGTGCAGGTGCGTAAGACGATCGAGCAGGACCACGGGCTCGAGAACGTGCTCGACCGCGAGCTTGTCAAGCGCAGCCGGGATGCCCTCGACAACCACCAGCCCGTGCGCTTCAGCCTGCCGGTGCACAACACCGACCGCGCGGTGGGCGCGATGCTTTCTCATGAACTGTCGCGGCGGTTCGGCCACGAGGGCCTTCCCGATGACACGATCCACATCGATCTACAGGGCTCGGCGGGGCAGAGCCTCGGTGCGTGGCTGGCGCCGGGGATCACGATCGAACTTGCCGGCGATGCCAACGACTACGTCGGCAAGGGGCTCTCCGGCGGCCGCGTGATCGTGTATCCGCCTGAAGGTTCGGCCTTCGAACCATCGAGGAACATGATCATCGGCAACGTGGCCCTGTACGGGGCCATCGAGGGTGAGGCCTATTTCCGCGGCATGGCCGCCGAGCGGTTCGCCGTGCGAAACAGCGGTGCCTGGACCGTCGTCGAGGGCGTGGGTGACCATGGCTGTGAGTACATGACCGGCGGCCGGGTGGTGGTGCTCGGCCCGACCGGTCGAAATTTCGCCGCGGGCATGAGCGGCGGTGTGGCCTATGTACTCGACAGTGAGGGCGACTTCCTCACCCGCTGCAACCTCGGCATGGTGGACCTCGAGAAGGTTGACGCTGAAGAGGACCGCCGCGAGCTTCGCACCCTGATCGAGCGCCATCACCGTGACACCGGTTCCGATGTGGCCGCGCGCATCCTCGCGGCGTTCGACCGGTATCTGATGCAGTTCGTCAAGGTCATGCCGATCGACTACCGCCGCGTGCTCGAGCAGCAGAAGGCGGCGGCCGTGGCCGGTGCGACCACCGAGCCGGACGACAAGGTCGGCCAGAGTTGAACGGATGCCGCCTGCTTCGTTCGTGACCGCCCGCCACGCTGCGGGCCCGGGGCCTGTTCCGGCTGAAGGAGCTATCAGCGATGGGTAAACCCACCGGGTTCATCGAGTATCCCAGACAGTCCATGGCCAAGCGCGATGCGCTTGTGCGCCTCGGCGACTGGTACGAAATCTACAGCCAGCATCCCGTCGAGACCCTCAAGCAGCAGGGCGCGCGGTGCATGGACTGCGGTGTGCCGTTCTGCCAGGCCGACCCCGGCTGCCCGATCGACAATCTCATTCCCGAGTGGAACGACCTTGTTTATCACGACCGGTGGAAGGAAGCCTACGAGCGGCTGGCGCGGACCAACAATTTCCCCGAGTTCACCGGCCGCATCTGCCCGGCGCCCTGCGAGGATGCGTGCGTGCTCGGCATCGCCGACCCACCGGTGACCATCAAGAGCATTGAATGCGCGATCATCGACCGCGCTTTTGCCGAGGGCTGGGTCAAGCCCCGCACCCCCGATCAGCGCACCGGCCGGAGGGTGGCCATCATCGGCTCGGGGCCGGCCGGCCTTGCCGCGGCGGACCAGCTCAACAGCGTCGGCCACGAGGTGACCGTCTTCGAGCGCGATGACCGAATCGGCGGGCTGCTGATGTACGGGGTGCCCAACATGAAGCTCGACAAGGGCATCGTCGACCGGCGCATCGCGCTGATGCGGCAGGCGGGGGTTCATTTCCGCCCCAACTGCAACGTGGGTGAAGACATCACCGCTGAGCAGCTTCAGCAGGAGTACGATGCCACCCTCCTTGCCTGCGGCGCCCTGCGCCACCGTGAGATGGAGGTACCCGGCCGCGATCTCGCCGGCATCCACCTCGCGATGGATTACCTGACAGATGTCACCCGGAGCCTGCTCGATTCGCAGTTCGCCGATGGGCGATGCCTCGATGCCGCCGGCAAGCGCGTGGTGGTCATCGGCGGCGGCGATACCGGTGCCGACTGCATCGGCACAGCCCTGCGGCAGGGCTGCAAGTCCGTGATCAACGTCACCCGCCGGCAGCGCGAGCCGGAGCAGCGGGATGCGTTCCATCCCTGGCCCGGCCCGACGGGCACCTACTTCCTCGATTACTCACACGAAGAGGGTAATGCACGCGATGGCCGCGACCCGCGGGAGTATTGCGTGCTGCCGCTGGAGTTCGTTGATGATGGCAACGGCCATGTCAAGGCGCTGCGGATCGAGCGGCTCGAGTGGGAACGTGATGATGAGGGCCGCTGGCACAGCAAACGCACCGGCCGGCGTGAAGACATAGAGGCCGACCTGGCGTTCATCTCGATCGGCTTCGACGGCCACGATGCCCCGCGCATCGTGACCGACCTCGGCATCGTGCAGGACCGCGGCGTGGTAAAGGCGGCCTACGGCGACTACGCCACGAATGTCGACAACGTCTTCGCCGCCGGTGACATGCGACGCGGCGCCTCGCTCATCGTCTGGGCCATAGCCGAGGGCCGCGGCGCCGCCCGCGCCATCGACCAGCACCTCACAGGCCACAGCACCCTGGCTGCCCCGGGAATGGCCGGGGAACTGGCGTCGACGGCGGGATGAATCACACGCGGTGGTCAAGGGGGCATGACTTGCGCTGCGGGCAGGCAAGGGGTGGCATGATCAGCGGCCGTCCGCGGCCGAGGGCCATGCAGCTACGGGGGCCATTGGCCCCTCATGGCCATCGGACTGGCATCGGACTCAAGACAGCCCGCTGATGCAGCCCGCCACGTGTGCCCCGCCGCGTATCTCGTGCGCCCACTTGTCAGTAGCGGTACGGCTCATGCCGCGGGGCGTGACCGTCTCCCCGGGCGATCCGAACTGACACCAGACTCGCCTTACTTCAAGAATGGCCACCCGCGATAGAATGGGCGTATGGAAAGCCGCTTTCCCCGAATGCCAGATGGAGGCAAGGGCCGGACGATGGCGCGGCGGCACAATCCTGGAGTAACCGATGTCTGTTCTCTTTCGACGTCAGATGGACAAGCTCAAGCAGTCGATGCTCAACCTCAGCGCCCTTGTCGAGGCCAACTTTCAGGAGGCCATCGATGCCGTCCGGCAACGTGATGCGAAAAAGGCTCAGCGCGTGATCGATCGCGATCACGATGTCGATCTCAAGGAAGTCGACATCGAGGAAGAGTGCCTGGCCACCCTTGCGCTGTATCAGCCGGTGGCCCACGATCTTCGCTTCATCGTCGCCGTGCTGAAGATGAACAACGACCTCGAACGCATCGGCGACCTCGCGGCGAACATCGCCGGACATGCGATCGAGATGTCGAAGACGGAGCCGGTGGTTGAGGATGCCTGCGGGCTGTATGAGATGGCATCCAAGGCGCAGATGATGCTCAAGCGCAGCCTCGATGCACTGGTCAACTTCGATGCCGATCTCGCCGGTGAAGTCCGCCGCATGGATGATGATGTCGATGCCCTCCACGGCAAGATGTACGATGGGGTCGAGCAGCACATGCACCAGCAGCCGGACCTGCTCACGCAGTACATCCGCCTGCTGTCCTGCGGCCGGCACGTCGAGCGGATCGCCGATCATGCGACCAACATCGCCAAGGATGTGATCTATCTCGTACGCGGCGAGATCATCCGCCACGCCAAGAAGCGCGGGTTGAAGCTGTAAGCGGACCACCAGTCAAGGTGCAAGTCACGGATGAGGCGCACCTTACACCGTGGTTTCGACCCAGTGAATCTGGTCGCCCCGCGGCGCACCGTGAGGCTGTGTGCCTGCCTGGCATGTGGGGCTGATCGTAGCGCGCAAGTGTTCATGCACCTGGCCAAAGCGCTGTTTCATCCAGTGGTCGCCGGGGTATGCCTTGCGGCGATTCTGGCGGCAATCACCATCGTGACGCTGATCTGGGGCAGGCATGGGAATTGAGCCGCCACAGGTCGTGATGCTCCGGATCGTTCATCACACCGCCGGTGAGGATCGGCCGCCGCCGGGCAGACAAGGTTGCTCGGTTCACCGCGGCTGGGCCGGTTCAATGCCGAGTTCGCGTTCGAGTATCTCGAACAAACCCTCAGCGCCGCCGGCGGGTGTGCCGATGAGCACACCTCTGTCGCCAAGCAGCAGCGTGGGGACACCATCGGTGACGGCCTCACCCATCTCGCGCTGATGGCGGCGGATGGCGCCATTGAGATTGATGCCGTGCTGGAGCATGGCCTCGACGCGTTCACTCTGCATCGCTGCACGCAGCCGGGATTGACCGATCCGGTCGGTGGCGAAGCGTTCGGCCTCTTCCAGCGATGGCGGCTGGCGACCCTCGGCGAGGCAGGCATCAACCTCCTCGAATGCCTCCGGATGAGCCAGCCACGTGGCCAGGGCCAGCCGGGCATAAGCACAGCCGCCCTCGAACACGGATGAGGCACTGCCGTATTCGCGGTTGCACTGCTCGCTAAGCGGTGCGGGAAGCACCGCGATCGCCACCTGGTCACCGTAACGCTCGCGCGCGGCCTGTAGGCCATGATGCAGGTCGCGGCAGTGCGGGCAGGTGTAATCGGTGAAAAAAAGCAGCGCTACCTGCGCATCCAACTCGCCAAGCCGGGGGAACTCGTGAAAGGGAATCTCCCACTGCTGCCCGGCGCCGAGGTCATACGGAAGCACCCGGTGCGTGGGCGGCTTGAACAGCCATTGGCCACCGATCATCACTGAAAGCAGCACGATCGCCAGAGCGGCAAGCCTTCCCATTTCGCGCGGCGTGGGGCCGGGCTCGATGGGCCGCAGCGCCGTGGCGGGAGACTGGCCCGCCCCCCCGCCGACGTGGTGCGGATCGGATTCAGCATCAGCAGAACCAGTGCCACTGTCTCCAATGGGTTCACCTTCGGCCGGTGGCGCAGTGCTTGCAGCAGTTGGGACTTCGGGGGTGGGGGGCAGGGGCTTGGCCACGGGGACGAAAATGAGAATCAATGCCGAGAGCATCAGCCCCATCGCATGGATCAGCATGCAGTAGATGCAGAATGCCTCGACCAGCACCGCCTGAATCACGACAAACCACAACGCCGCGCCCCCGGCCAGCATCGCCAGCACCGCCAGCCCCAGCCACGCCCATCGCTGGCGCCGCCGCGGCACTTCAGGCTCGATGCCGAACAGCAGCAGCAGCATCGCCCCATAGACGAGCATGGCCGGGAATACGACGGGGATGCCCAGCCACTGCGACCAGGGGCTTGACAGCACCTCGCCACAGCCGGTGCCCGGGCCACAACCGGCCGGTGGGGGCGCACCGGGTGGTGAGGTATAGGCCAGGTAGCCCGACAGCCCCAGCGCCACCAGCGCCATGGCCCGCATCAGCCATCGCAACGGGCCAGCGGGCACTGATGTGTCCGCCTCACCGGAATCGGGCGGGGCAGGGTTCGTTGAAGTGCTTGCCATGAAATCACCAGCATTATCCTACCCGCAGCAGCAGCCTGCCCGCCATGCGGTCCCGAGGGTTCAGGGCGCACCGAGCGCGCCTCGCGGCCTCGCATGGCCATCGGGCTGAAGGGCCCCGGAAAGCCCGCTGACACAGCCACCCCCGGGGTTGCCCGCCGCGGCGTGTGTCATGTGCCCGGTCAGAGCTGCGGGCATCGCCACGCCCGCCGATCGCAGCCTGGCTCTGAAGCCGCCACACCTCCCCTGCCGAACCTTCCGTGCCTGATCGCGTGATCATGCCGGGTCGTCGGTGACCTCGGGTGGGTCCGGTGGGTGGGTAAGGAATGCTTCCAGTAGCTGTCGCGCGGCGAGGGTCGGGGCGAGCCGGCCGTCGAGCACCGCCTGCTCGAGCTCGAGGCGCAGCCGGCCGACCTGCTCGTGCCCGGTCAGCATCGCCTGAAGCTGCTGTTCGAGCATCGTCCATACCCATTGCAGAAGCTGCTGCTTCCGCCGCGCGGCGAGTTGCCCGCTGGCGGTGACGATCGCACGGTGTTCCTCGATGCGCCGCCACAGCTCATCAATGCCAACGTTGTCGATGGCGCTGCACGTGACCACCGGCGGTGTCCAGCCCGGGTCAACCGGGGTCATGAAGTGCATGGCGTTGGCGTATTCGCGGGCTGCGCTTTCAGCGCGAGACCTGTTGTCTCCATCGGCCTTGTTGATGGCGAGCATGTCGACAAGCTCGAGCAGGCCGCGCTTGATCCCCTGCAATTCATCACCCCCGCCGGCGATCATCAACGCGAGGAAGAAGTCGGTCATCCCCGCCACCACGGTTTCAGACTGCCCCACACCGACCGTTTCAACGAGCACGATGTCGAAGCCGGCGGCCTCACAGATGAGCATGCTTTCACGTGTCTTCCGCGCCACCCCGCCGAGCGTGCCGGCCGAAGGCGATGGCCGGATGAAGGCGTTGGGATCGGCGGCGAGCCGGCTCATGCGCATCTTGTCACCGAGGATCGAGCCGCCGCTGCGCCCCGAGGATGGGTCGACGGCAAGCACCGCCACGCGATGACCGGCCGCGGTAAGGTTGCATCCGAGCGTTTCGATGAAGGTGCTCTTGCCCGCGCCGGGGATGCCGGTAATGCCCACGCGATGGGCGCCGCCGGTATGGGGCATGAGGCGCGTCAGCAGTTCCTGCGCCAGCCGCTGGTCACGGTCGCTGCTCGATTCGATGAGGGTGATCGCCCGGCCGAGGATGGCCCTGTCAGCGCGACGGACGCCTTCAACGTATTCATCAAGGCTCAGAGACCGCCGCGCAACGGGCGCACGATGGCCCGGCTGCGGCGAGCCGGCACCCTCGCGACCGGGTTCGATGCGCAGGGATGAGCGGTAATCGACCATCATCCAATCTTAGTAACGCTCTCCGCCACCTGCCACGGCCCGGTTGCAACGTAAAGAGCGCATGGCACTTCTCGCAGGTGCCCCGAATGCTCAGATCCATGCGCTGGCTGCATCGGCGGTCGGCCCGGGCGCGGAGGTCACCGCACGCTGCCTTCCCGCTGCCGGCTTTGCCAGGCAAACAACGAGCGTGGCTTGACACGTTGGCCCGGCGATTCGATCCAACCCCAGCCCGCGCGGGCTTCAGCATCGGTCTCACCGTCCGGCCCGTTGCAGGTGATCCGTTGGCCGTAGGCGCCGTGAACACCAACGGCGATGAAACCGGGCATCGTGGTCACTTCTGCCACGCAGGCGTACCGCTGCCATACCTTGTACGGGTTGTAATGGCCACAGCACCAGTTCCACAGCACCATGCCCGGGCCGTGGCGCGGCGGGACGTTGCGGGCCGAGCCGCCACCCTTGTTCACCCCGCCGAGCAGGCTGTCGAAGAGATTGTCACAGCCGATGCCGCCATGCAGGTCGATGCCGCTCGGCTCATCCATGCTGCAATCGACCACGGCATTGCCGCTGAGCGTGCCCTGCACGTTGAATCCATGCATGTTGCGACCGGCATGACAGTTGATGATGAGGTTGCCCGTGCTGCGGCCGGTGATGACAAAGCCGTTATGCCCGGGGTTGCCCATGATACGGCAGTTGCGAACCACGCAGCCGAGGCAGTGCCGCAGGCCGATAGCGCTGGTGGTGTTCTCATGCACAAGGTCATCGGCCCAGCCGCCGCGGACGTGCTGGAACTTGACGTGGTCCCACCCATTGTCATGCTCACCGTTCTTGTGGTGAACAAAGTAGCCGCCCCACATGCCCCGCATGCGCAGATGGGCGATGCCGCTGCCATGGAGCATGGGAAAGTCGCAGAGTTCGGCAGGCCATCGGCCGATGTCGCGGTGCAGTGGCGCATCGAGGGTCACGCGGTGACCATCGATGGACTCGATGACCGCGAGTTGACTCACAAGCTCACGACCGGCGCCGCGCCAGTTGGCGGCGACCTCGCCGAGTCCCTGGAGCAGGTCCTGCGCCAGTGAACCATCCTCGGTCTCGAGCTGGCGCAGCAGATACACCCGGCCGGGCTCGATGCCGGCCGGATCAGCCACTTCGATGGTGCGCTCCCCGCGCCTGCCACTCTTGACGGCCGTCAGCGGCCGCGGCTCATCGGCGCCGGCGTCGACCTCCGGGGCGATGATGAGCAGTGGATGCTCACCGGCACGCCAGGGTTGGTTCGGATCGGGCGTATCGCTGTAGCGGTGATTGACAAGCAGCGTACCATCGGGGCCACTGCCCGCGCCGCGGATTATGACATGATCGTGTCGCACACTCAGGGGCGGCAGCTTCTGCTCGACATTGCAGTCGAGCACGCCGGCGGGCAGTTGCACCACACCGCCACCGGCCGCACCCGCTGCATCG
>PUNN01000225.1 GCA_003552605.1 Phycisphaeraceae bacterium | reverse complement strand
TCGGACCCTGCATCGGACCTATCGCGTCATCGGCCAGGTATTCTTCGCCTCCACCGAGAAATTCATGAAGGCCTTTGACTTCAACGAAGACCTCGATAGGGTGACCATTGACCTGACCCGCGCCCACTTCTGGGACATCAGCTCCGTGGCGGCGCTGGACCGCGTGGTCGTCAACTTCCGCCGCGAGGGCACCGAGGTGGAGGTCGTGGGCATGAACGAGGCCACCACCACCATCGTCGACCGCCACGCCGTGCACGACAAGCCGGACGCCATCGACCGGCTTATGGGCCATTGAACCGCGAGCCGCATACCGACCAAGGAGCGATAACACCATGAATGAAAAGGTATTCGCCTGCGTGGACGGCTCGCGCTCGTCCGCGTCCGTCTGTGACCACGCCGCCTGGGCGTGCCAGCGCCTGGACGCGCCGCTGACGCTGGTCCACGTGGTCCGCAACCCCCACGGGGAACGCGAGCCGGACTACAGCGGCAACCTGGGCCTGGGCGCCCGGGAGCACCTGCTCGAGGAGCTGGTGGAGCTGGAGGAGAAGCGCGGCAAACTGGTGCGGGAGCAAGGCAGAGCGGTGCTCGCCGACGCCATCGCCCGGGTCAGCGCCGCTGGGGTGGAAAACCCCGGGCGGCTGCTGCGCAACGGCGATATCACCGAGGCGCTGTCGACCCTTGAGGAGGATACACGCCTGCTGGTCCTCGGCAAGCAGGGCAAGGATGGTGATGTGGTCAGCCGCCATGTCGGCAGCCACCTGGAGAGCATCATCCGCACCCTGCACGCACCGATGCTGGTGGTGCCGCTGGAGTTCCACACGCCGGAGCGCTTTCTGATCGCCTACGACGGTAGCGCCACTGCCGACAAGGTGGTGGACCGGCTGGCCCGGAGCGATCTCCTGGTCGGGCTGGAGGCGCACATTCTGTTGGTGGGCGCCGAGACCGACGCCAATCGCGAAAAGCTCGAAACCCCACGGGCGCGCCTGGAGAAGCAGGGTTTCAGCGTTACCACGACGGTGAAATCCGGCGACGTCAACGAGGTGGTCTGCGACTACCGCGAGGCGCACGGGATCCCCCTGCTGGCCATGGGGGCCTACGGGCAGTCGCGGCTGCGCCAGTTTTTCGTGGGCAGCACCACCTCCCACATGATCATGCGTTCGCCGATCCCGTTGTTGATCCTGCGCTGATTCGGGCGCCCCTTCCCCGCCCCGGGGGAAGGGGCGGAAGCTTGACCCGGCAGCGCCTGCACTGGCCGCGCCTAGCGGCCGGTTACGATGCCTCTCTGCAGCTCTTCCTGATCGACCACCCATTGCGCAGCCTCACAGTGGGCCAACGCACCGACGCGGGCCGCCCATAGGACTAGTCTCACAGTCTCACCCCGCATCATGGCGCATTCGTGTCGCGATGCAGCCTTCTCCACGAACCTCGCTCTGGATGACCATCATGAACAAAAACCAACTGAAAGGCCGCGCCAATTCGGCCATGGGCAAGATCAAGCAAATCACCGGCAGGTTGATTGGCAAAGGTGCCATGGAACGTGAGGGGCAGGCTGAAAAACACGGCGGAAAGGTCGAGGCCGGCTACGGCGATGTGAAAAATGACATCGACAAAGCGACAAAAGAATAAGCCCGATGCTGACGCCCTCTAACACCTGAAGACCCTGGGCGCTCGGGGCGATCCAGTCGCTCTTGGCCCCCGGCCACCATGTGCGCAGCCGCACCGACACACCACTCCAGCGGCAAGTAACGTCAACCATCCTCCGCCAAGCGAAGACCGGGGCGGAAAGCAGCGGATTAGCCGTGTGAGGTTGGCGCCTTCAAGGAAGGCGAACAGTTGAAATCACTTACAAGGGAAGCCTTATCATGAATAGCATTATTTACGTCGTCGGTTTCGTGGTCATTGTCGTGTTCATACTCTCGTTCCTCGGCTTAAGATAAAGCGCGCGAGTCATGCTGTAGCCGTCATCGCCTCTTGCCCGACAGAGCCCCGTAGCGGCGTGGGGAAAATAAAGATTGCGCGCGGCGTGGTCGTCGCGCTGCGCATTGCTTGACAATGCTGCTCGCGGTGAGCACTTTGGCAGCAAAGCCATACCGGGCGTTCGCCCACGCCTTTACAGGGGCTGCCACCCATGTCACTGCCTGCGGACGGCCTTGTTGTGGTCGCCAAGCGCGATTGCCCCACCTGTAGTCTGGTGGAATCGGTTCTGCGTGAACTCTCCGCGGACGGAGCCCCGCTGACCGTCATCGTCCAGGACGACCCCGCCTATGCTGCCGACCTCCGCGGCCAGATCCATGACGCCAGCCTGGAGGCCTCCTATCGGCTTGGCATCGAGATCGTCCCCACACTGATACGCATGGCCGATGGCGCCGAAGTCGAGCGCACCTACGGCTGGCATCGCGACGACTGGCAACGCATCTGCGGACGCGGGAGCCTGGGAGCTGACCTGCCGCCCATGCGGCCCGGCTGCGGCTCGAAGACCCAGGACCCGGGCGTCGCCGAATCCCTGGCTGTGCGCTTCGGCGACACCGGTCTCAGTGCTCGCGAGGTGACCGTCGGTGACGCAGAGGACCCGGTGGAGGCCTGCTTCGAACGCGGCTGGACCGATGGCCTCCCGGTGGTA
>PUNN01000298.1 GCA_003552605.1 Phycisphaeraceae bacterium | reverse complement strand
AGGGGCTGTTCTTCCTGCCATACCTGACCGGTGAGCGCTGCCCGCACCCCGATCCCAACGCCCGCGGCGGGTGGATCGGCCTGACGGCAAGGCACAACCGCCCGGCCATGATCCGCGCCGTGATCGAGGGAATCACCTACGGCATGAACGACATCCTGCGTATCTTCCTCGACATGGATATCCGCGTGCGGACCGTGCGCCTCTCCGGCGGGGGGGCGCGCAGCGCCCTGTGGCGCCAGCTCCAGGCCGATGTGTACAACAAACCCGTGGCCACCATCAACAGCGATGAAGGCTCAGCGTACGGGGTGGCCATTCTCGCAGGCGTGGGCACGGGGGTGTGGAAGAGTGTGCCGCAGGCCTGCAAGGCGATCATCGGCGAGACCGAGAAGCTGCGGCCGGCGCCGAAGATGGCCAAGCTCTACAAGCAGTACCACGGGCAATACCAGCGGCTCTACCACGCGCTGAAGGATGAGTTCCAGCACATCGCCGCGCTCGTCTGAGGTCTTGCCCCTCGACCCGCCACCTGGTGCCCCGGAACTCCTGCGGCCGCACCAGCGGGTCGAAAGTATCGTCGCGGTGGGGCCCCGGCGGTTACATTCCCGCACGCAGGGCGGCGAGGTGACGGCCGAAATGCTCGGCGAGCACTTCGCGGTAGGTCCCCGGTTCGCGCTCGAGTACCTGCTGCACTGCGCGGCCGAGTTCGCCATCGGTCAGGACGGACCCGAATGTGCAGTGGAGGATCTGCCGGCCCGGCTCGGTGAAACCAGCCCCTGTGGTCGTCTCGGACCACAGTTGCAGGTAACAACGCTCGAGTTCCTCTGCATCGGTGATCTGTGAAGGCGGGGGTACACTCTCGACCGTGGCCGAGACGTGATAAGTAGCCTTGTCCTCATCGTAACGGCTGCGGGCGAAGTCGATGATGCGGCGGAACAGCGGCTCATCATGCCGCGCGACCACCCGTAATGCCTCAAGATAGCTCGTCCCGGCCGTCTTGACGTGGAACAGACCGCGGGTGGCCCGGGCGAAAATGGTGTACATCGAAAGCTTGTCCGAGCCCGAGTGCAGGCTCAGCTTGTACGGCCCGAGTTCGCGGGCGATCGCGGCGTGCTCCTTCATTGACATCTCGAGCGCGGCGAGGTCGCCCTTGTAGTCCACGCCCTTTTCGAGCTCGCCGACGAATCGGGGCGCCAGCGAGACGATGCGAACATCATTGCGGCGAAGCTGGTCGGCGATGATGTAATGCTCGGCCGGTGTGGTCGGTTGCGGCGTCTCATCGACACTCAACTCGATCTCCCACGGCTGGTTGCGCTTTTCCGCGGTGAGGCGGATGTAGTGAGCGAGCTGCACGGCGTGGTTGATCGCCCGCCCGTACTTCACCGCCGCACGCTGCACCGTCACCGGGTCGAACGTGATCGCCGGCCCATCGGCCACCTGTACGGTGCGGCCTTCGTACTGCTCGATCCAGTCCACCTCTTCACGCACCTCGGCAAAGGCGCGGGCGAGGGGACTGTCGTTGCCATCGGCATCGTAATCATCCGCGTCCGGATCAACGGCATCGGAGGGGTCGATGGTGAAGAAGACGAACCCGGCATCAGCCGTGACATCCACATCCTGGCTGGTCTTGAGATGGTCCGCATCCGCCCCCCACGGCTGATCGAACCCGGCCCTGCCAAGCGCAGAGGTGGCCGCGGCCATCACCTGCTGCGGCGTGCGGCGGGTTCGGTTCATCTCGCGAATCGACTGCTGCGCAAAGATGCCCCGGATCGCCCCACCCTCGTTGCGAAGGGCCTCGAGATGGCCAGGCGTGGCCAGCCCCAGCCGGTCTCCAAATCCGAAGCTCGGTTCCAGGCCAAGGGCCACCGGCCGCGTGTCGACAGTGGAGGTCATGAGCGTTGTTCCTTATGAAGGCAGGCTAGGATCAGTGGGGGCGGACGGCCTGTAACACGCCAAGGGCAGCGTACAGCCGCCTTCCGAGCCGGTCAATGCAGAACTGTCGCGGGCAGGGGACGGGGCGCATGACACACCGCGGAGATCGATTCCGGCTTCCGCCCCTCGCTTCCGGGGCGGGGGAGGGTCGCGGTAAGGGGAGAATTCAGTAACGGCATCGCCTCTGCGAGCGAGTTCCCTTGATGGCGGTGTAAAGGCGCGGATCCGTCTTCTGCGCATCGACGGGGCTCGGGTCGCTGGTGTGCGTCAATCGCATCTGAGGAGCCTCACTTCTGACCCCGGAAGCTTCCGAGCAGCGACACCCGACAACTGGATCATCTCATCTTCACGGCACACCAATTCTTCCCCTAATCCTGCTTCGCAATCCACTGGAAAGAGTAAGGCTATCTTCGTTCACCGGGCGATTGCCACGTTATGCATGTTACCAGCCGCGATAGCCCGGAATCTCCCCCGGGGTGTATCACTTACTTGGCCGAACTCATCCATCTTACCCCAGGCGTGAAGTCTTCCATCCTTGTCAATCGCGATGCTGTAACGCCACCCCGCAACTACATGGGTAAACGCTCCTTCCGGCACATCCCCGATGTCTGCGCCCCATTGATGGAGCCTTCCATCACTATCGATGGCCACGCAGTGTGTTCGCCCGGCATCTACAGATTTGAACTGACCCTCGGGAATCGTGCTGACAACGCCGGCTATATCCTGACCCCATGCATGAAGATGCCCATTGCCATCAATTGCCACGTTATAACCATCGTGGGCCGACACGCTCTGGAAGTCGCCTGCGTCAGGGGCATTGCGGACCTGCCCGTGGTCAAACTTGCTTTCATCGTCAATACCCCATGCGTGGATATTCCCTTCCACATCAATAGCGACGCCATGACGGATTCCGGCGGCGACTGTCCTAAATCTGCCCTCGGGAAGCTGCGACAACAAGCCGTCTTTATCGCTTCCCGCAAGGCCCCACGCGTGGAGTCGCCCTTCCTCGTCCAGCACGACGCTGTAGGTGCCGCCCGCAGCCGCAGCCGTAAACGTTCCTGAAGGTGCGCCCAGTCTTTGGTCAAACTTCTGATCTCCCCACGAATACAGGTTGCCATCCGTGCCGATGGCGACGCTGTGAGATTCTCCCGCCGCAACGATCGTGAAGGTGCCTTCCGGAGTCGCCGAGACCTGGTCATGGTGATCACGGCCCCAAGAGTGAAGCGATCCGCTCTCGTACTCGGGAACGCATGCAGTGAAGAGTGCAACGACGATTACGAGCGCGCCGAACGATGCACGTGCCATGAGATAGTCCTTTCATGAGGAGGCAATCCCGGGAAAGAGGAGGAGTGCATGTTACTCGGGCATGTAGTCTGGCATCATGCCATTCATGTGCTTAATCTCTTGTTACATCCTGATCTTCTTCCGGTTCGGTGGGGATGATGAGGTAGTACAGGTCCACTACATCATCGGCGGATGATGGTGCGAATACCGCTTCGACATGGAAGTCGGGATCGCGGCGGAGTTGTTTCAGGAACTCACCGATCTTGTCCCTGCGGACGAGGTTCCCTTCTTCCACCGGTGAATCTTCGAGAATGCGATCGGCGATCGGTCCGGCGGCCGGTTGGGCATCTTCCCATGCATCTTCCGGTGCAGCGCCAGCGCGGCCCTGCACGACCGCGATGTTCTCGATGCGGCCTTCGACCACGTGCAGCGTGAGCGTGCCGGGCTCATCCGGGTCAGCCAGTGCCGGCAACGTGGCCGGGTCGACCGCGACAACGATCGCCGCGAAGCCATGCTCCTGGTAGGCATTGCGGACAAATTGCAGCACAGCGCGCACCGCATTCACGTCCAGGGCGCGGCCTTCATTAAGAGCAACCTCATCCAGGCGCATACTGGTCCCTGGATCATCCTCACCGGGAATCGTCCAGTGCCCGTTGACTTGGTGCAGGCTGACCGGTGCCGCTTTGATCGTCTCGAGGCTGATGGCGTCGCCACTGACACCCTTGAGTTCGATATCGCTGATGTAGTAGACCTCGTTTTCATCGTTGCCGGCTTGTGAGGTTTCCTGCTGCTCCGATTCCGGCGCTTGCTTTTCATTGCCGGTGGCACCATTGGCCTCGCTGTTATCCTCGCTCGCATCGTCCCGCTGCTGCTCATCCGGCTCGGGCGCTTCGGATGGGGCCGTTTGCTTCGAATCAGCGGTGGCCTGTGCACGTTCAACGATGGCACGTTCCACCTCGCGCGAGCGTGCGCTGCGCCTGTCGGGGGAGGGCCAGTCCTCGAGGTGCACATGCCAGAGGCCACGGCATTCGCGGTCCAGCGTCACGCGCAAGGTACGGCCCTCCTGCGGCGGGCCGGCATAAGCGTGGGTATGTCTCCACGATTCGAAGGGCTCAAGCCCGGCCTCAGTCACCGCCGCCTGGACAAGTGCCGGCACATCGTACTCC
The DNA here is from genome assembly GCA_003552605.1 of Phycisphaeraceae bacterium. Classification (GTDB taxonomy): domain Bacteria; phylum Planctomycetota; class Phycisphaerae; order Phycisphaerales; family Phycisphaeraceae; genus B1Sed10-187. Next base: position 7,838 of record PUNN01000298.1, on the reverse strand, counting down.
CGCTCGAGCGCGATGGTCGGTGGCCCGAACAACGTGCTCGGACGTTCACCCCCGGGTTCGCGCAGGTAGAAGCTGCGTGTGCTCTCCGTACAGGCTGATGCAAGCAGCACCGCGGCCACAAGAACCACGGCCCCCCAGGTGCGCCGGTGCCAAAGCGCTGTGCCTTTTCGCGCCACCATCGCATGTTGCATCTTGGCCATCGGAAGCATGGTGAGACCCTTCTTTCAACCCATGGTACTCGCTCGGACCGTCCGCAACGTCGGCTACGGGCCGGCTGCGCCTGTTGGGATATCATCCACCTCTTGCCAGCACACGCTGTCGAGGATCGCATCACGGGCACCGATCGCTTGTGCACTTGGCGTGCGGCCCCAATTGGTGAAATCCACACGCCAGACACCCGGCAACTCCTGCATGAGGCTGATCTGCGTGGAAGGCCCCGTTTCGGGTCGATACTTCCACATGTGGTCATATCGGCGCGACTCGTCCTCTTCAAAACCGTTGTCAGAAGCCGCCTGTTCGACGATCCCGATGATATCCTGTCCAGCGGCGATGCGCACCGTAATCGTGCGTGAATTGTCGCGTTCCGGCACCGGTTGACCCGGTTCACCGAGGTAAAGGTGAGTGGTGTTCCAAATGGAGCAGCCGGTAATCCCACTCATCACAGCCGCCGCGAGCACACCGATGAGCACCGTCACGCGACATCCCTTGCCTCGCCACCTGTGGTGAGCGCCACCGGGAGCGCCGGCAACGTTGTTGCCACAACATGGGCCGCCCTCACGGCAAACCCGCATGGCACCGGCCCGATCGGGCCCACGATCACCCTTGCACAACACTGGACAGTCCTCCCGTGTTTGCCCCACTGCACTAACATCCTATCCCGACAATCCCCACCACGCCAGAATCACGAACCGACGTAGCCCCCGGGGCCCGTTGAGGCTGAAGGCTTCAAGGCGACGTTTCTGCAAGGCCTTGCCGCCACTCCAGATAAAGGTATGGCAGGCGGTGTTGCTCGTGAAGGTCTCGTAATTGCGTTTGAAACGCTTCATAGAGCGACTGCTGCCACTGCTCGGTGCCCTCCTGGCAGAAGTAAATGCGGCAGCCCATCGGGCGGATGGGGTGGACGGTGCACTGGCGGTCGTGCTGGAATGGACAGCCGGGCGCGGCCATCGTAGTGGGTTCGCCGAGCAGGGGCAGCGCGATCGTCGTCTCGCCTGATGCGAGACCACCGGTGTCAGGCGCGGGCTGTGCGGCTTGTTCCCCGGGCCGGGCGGGAGACTGCCCGGCAAGGCGATGTCGGAACCACGCCACCTCGAGACCGGTGACGTAGAGGCGGTGCCCGTAGGCCTCGAAGTGGCAACACCTGCCGCTGCCTTCGCATCTGGCCGGGCCGGCGGCAATGTGGCTGTCGAAGTCATCGTACAGCGATTGCAGGGCCGCGGTTACCTCAGGCCGCTGCACGGCCGCGGCGAGGGTGGGCCAGGGCTCGACCTGAGCCGGGGTTGGCCGGGCGGGGTGGAGCATCAACGCACCATCACGATCAGTCAGGGTCGGGGCTCGGATCGCCCGGGGTGTTGTCGCGGATGATCCGGATCTGTTCGAGCGGATAGAACCGGCCCTGCCCCTCGAGCCCGAGGGCGACACCGGGACAATTGCGGGCGACCTGGCGCCACCGCCGCGCTGAGGCGAGGTTCTCCGGCCAGAACGGCCAGGTGCGGCACTGCGTGGGCCGGACCGGGTAGATGCCGCAAAGGGCCCGGCCCTGCTCGTCCCGTTTCAGGAAGATGCAGTCGTAACCATGTTCGGTGCGGCGTTCATCAAGAGTCCAGTGACCGGAAACCGGTCTGGCGTGAGTCTTCAGGAACGTCTTGACGTCCATCTCGAGGTATTCGGCCATCGCCTCGGCTTCCCGGGGGGAGAACCAGACGTAACCGGGTGGGCCGGTGCAGCAATTACCACACTGGGTGCAGGTGAATCGCAGCCCCTCGGCGTACCAGCGTTCACGCCGCGTGGGGGGGGCAGGGGTGACAGAGGGCTCAGGCATGGGTCGCAATCATCTCCAGTTCACTCGATCGACGCAGGGGTGTCCAGAGGCACAAATCCTTCTTGAAGGCCGATCCCTCGCCCCGAAGGTGCAACGGGCCATGCCAGCCCTGCGCGGGCTGGGCGTACCGGTTCCATGAACACGTCGCCTCCGGTCCCCATCATAGTCCGGCTTTCAGCGACATGAGCGAGTCTTCGCCCGGGTCGCTCATCAGGCAGGCCACGTGCGCGGCGGCGCACTCGGCAAGCGCACGCAGATCGTACCCGCCTTCGAGGCACGAAACGAGGTTGCCATCGCAGTGGCGATGCGCCAGTTGCATCAGCCGTTGCGTGAGCTTTTCATAGCCGCGTACCGACAGGCACAGATGAGCCAGCGGATCATGCTCGCTCGCGTCGAACCCGGCGCTGAGGAGGATGAACTGCGGCTCGAAGGCATTGATCGCCGGCACCACCCGCAATTCCATCAACGCTTGGAACACATCATCGCCCGCGCCCGGTTCGACGGGGAGGTTGAGCGTGTGGCCCGAGCCCCGCTCCCGGCCCTGCTCCCAGGCGAAGCCGCTGCCGGGGTAGAGGAAAGTCGGATGCTCGTGCATGCTGATGAACAGCACCTCCGGGCACTGCTCGAAGATATGCTGCGTGCCGTTGCCGTGATGGACATCGAAGTCGACAATGGCAATCCGCCGCAGGCCGTGTCGGTGTTGCAGATATTCAGCCGCGATCGCGACGTTGTTCAGCAGGCAGAAGCCCATCGAGGCATCGCGTTCGGCGTGATGGCCGGGTGGCCGAACGGCGCAGAAGGCGGTGTCCACGGTGCCGCCCATGACGGCATCGACGGCGCAGAGCGTACCCCCCACGGCGAGCAGGGCCACCTCGTAACTGCTCGGGCAGATGGCCGAATCGGCCACATCCACGAAGCGGGCGCCCCGTTCGCAGGCCATTCTGATGCGTTCCACATAGGCCTGATCGTGGACCGCGAGCACCCACTCGGGGTCGGCGGGCCTTACCGGCAGGTGGATCAGTTGCTCCCACAGGCGATCGCGGTGCAATCGCTCGACGATCGCTTCCAGCCGGGCCGCGCGTTCAGGATGACTCGGGCCGGTGTCGTGCTCGAGAAAGCGCTTGTCGTAGACCATGCCGGTTCGCATCGACGGGATTATCCCTGCAAATGTCGCCCCGGGCGAACCGCAGGGCGAACGAATGCAGCGGCAAACCTCGGTGGCATGGTCGCCGGCTTCTGGACTGTGTCCGCAGCCGATGGCCATGAGGGGCCGTGACCCGGGTTCCCGGCATGGGCTATTCCCGCGGCTGATGTGCCGAATGCCGGTCCGCGAGGTGGGGCGCTGACCCGTTTCCGACGGTCCGATCGCGGCACCATGGCGGGCCGCCGGTATGTCCGTTGCGGCTCGTGGCAGCCGTCCCGATAATCCGGGAGCGATCAGTGGAGTGGCCGCCAATGAGCGATGGGGCCCGGCAAGGGCGATTCAGCATCCTCGAGCGCATCGAGCGGGTCGGCAACCGGCTGCCGGACCCGATCACCCTGTTCATCATCGCCACCGTGCTGGTGATGGGGTTGTCGCATCTCGGGGACGTGCTGGACTGGCAGGTCACCGAGCGGCGTCCTGTGCCCGTCACCGAGCCCCTGAAGGATGAGCAGGGCGAGCCGGTCCTTGATCCAGACACCGGCAAGCCGAAGCAGAAGCCCGTGATCGACCCCGCGACGGGGGAGCCTCGCCTCGAATGGGACGTGGTCCGTGAGCAACGGGAGCAGTTCGTCACCCGCATTGTCAGGGATGAAGCGGGTGAGCCGGTGCTCGATGAGCACACGGGCGAGCCGAAGTCCGAGGTGGTGCGCGATGCTGATGGTGAGCCGAAGGTTCGAATGGTCGAGTTCGATGAGCCGCGCATCCACGCGGTGCGCAGCCTGCTCACCGCTGATGGCATTTTCTGGGCGCTGAGCCACATGGTGGAGAACTTCGTCACGTTCCCGCCGCTGGGCATCGTGCTTGTGGGCATGCTCGGCATCGGGGTGGCCGAGCGGACGGGCCTGATCGGGGCGCTGTTGAAAGGGTTCATGCTCATCGTGCCGGGCCGGCTGCTGACGCCCGCGGTGTTCTTCATCGGGGTGATGAGTTCACTGGGCACGGATGCGGGTTACGTGGTGTTGCCGCCGCTGGCCGCGGCACTGTACCTGGCCATGGGACGGTCGCCGCTGGCGGGGATCGCGGCGGTTTTCGCAGGTGTTTCGGCGGGGTTCAATGCGAACCTGTTCATCACCGGGCTCGATCCGATGCTCGCTTCCCTGTCGACGCAGGGCGCGGCGGTGATCGACCCGGACTACGCTGTGAACCCGGCGAGTAACTGGTGGTTCCTCATCGCGTCGACGGTGGTGATCACGCTCACCGGCTGGTTCGTCACGGCGCGGTATGTCGAGCGACGGCTCGAAGGAAAACCGCCCGAAGAAGGCGGGCCGCCGCGGGCCGCGACGGACCAGTTCACGGGGCAAGGCGAAACCAACAGCCTCGGGCGCGATGAACGCCGTGGGCTCACCGCGGCCGGGGCGGCGATGGTGCTGACTCTCGCAGGATTTCTGGCCATGATCCTCGTGCCCGGCATGCCCCTGCACGGCGGCGGCGCGGCCTTTGACCGGTGGGTCGAGGCCATCGTGCCCATGCTCTTTTTCATCTTCATCATCCCCGGCATCGTCTACGGGGTGGTGCTCGGGCACCTCCGCAACGACCGGGATGTGGCAAAGCTGATGATCGATGCCATGGCCGCCATGGCGCCGATCATCGTGCTCGCCTTCGTCGCTGCACAGTTCATCAACCACTTCAGCTACTCGGGCCTCGACCGCGTGCTGGCCACGGCGGGCGGACAGTGGCTGGGCCAACTTGAAGCAGGCCCCGCGCTGCTGATCGTGGCGTTCATCCTGGTCACGCTGGTCTTCAACCTTTTCATGGGCTCGATGAGCGCCAAGTACGCATTGTTCGCGCCCATCTTCGTGCCCATGTTCATGCTTGTGGGTATCAGCCCCGAGCTGACACAGGCCGCCTACCGGATCGGGGATTCAGTCAGCAACATCATCACCCCGCTGAACGCCTACCTCATCATCATCCTCATGGTGATGCGGCAGTACATCCCCGGTGCGGGCATCGGCACGCTCATCGCCACGATGTTTCCTTATACACTCGTGTTCACCGTGGTCTGGACGCTGCTACTGCTGGTGTGGATGGCGCTCGGCCTGCCGCTGGGTGTTGATGGACAACTGTGGTACGACGTCGCCGCGGCGGCACCGTGAAAGGTTACTACGAATGTCCTGCTTATCAGGGAGCGATCACGACAATGGCACAGACCGATGATGCGCAAACCTGGGACCAGCGTTACCAGGATGGCAACCATCCCTGGAATGCCGGCCGGCCAGAGCCGCAGTTGACGGAACTGATCGGCGATCTCGACATCGGCTCCGGCATGGCAGTTGACCTCGGTTGTGGTTATGGCGACAACGCCTTCTGGCTCGGGCGTGAAGGGTTCAATGTGCTCGGGGTCGACATTGCCCCCACGGCCGCGGGCAGGGCGCGGCAACTGGCTGCCGAGGCGGGGCTGGTGAATGTGCATTTTATCGCTGCGAGTATCGTTGAACCGCTGCCGGTGCCGGCGGAGACGGTGGCGCTGGCCCTCGACCGCGGGTGTTATCACAGTCTGACTGCATCGCAGCGGCCGCTGATGGCCCGTTGCGTGGCCGAGGCGATGAAGCCCGGGGGCTGGTGGCTCCTTCTCTGCGGCAATATTGATCAGCCGCGCAGCGTCGAGGAGCAGGGGCCCCCGCAGCTCAGCGCCCGCGACATCATCGAACCGACTGAGCCGGTCTTCGAGCTGCACCGCCTCGAGCGCACCCGTTTCAGCGGCAACGATGGCCGCCCCACTCACCTGGCCTGGCGCGCGATCCTGCGACGGCGAGGCCATCGCGGTGAGTCACACAGCCTCTGAAGCAGAAAGCGGCAGGCTCCTGACGAACACGGCGGTGGTCCGGAAGCAGGCACAGTCTGTGGCGCAACGGCCATGCCGGCAAAGCGCCCCCGGTGGTGGTTGTCACTTCATCCGACTCGTGCCGGTGAATGCGACGATCGGGCCCGCTCAACGCTCACTTGCGCCACCGTTGAGCGCCGAGCGCCGGTAGACCACGTAATAGACGAGGCCGACGAGTAATCCACCCCCCACGATGTTGCCCGCAATCACCGCAACCATGTTCCGCAGGATATGCAGCGGCGCGATATCGAGCCCTTCCGCTCCGGCCCATGACGGTTGAAACAGGCTCATGTAGCCCGCGACCTGGAAGTAATAAAGGTTGCCCACCGCGTGCTCGAAATCGGCAATCGGCAGCAGGGCGATCGGCAGCAGTGGGCCGATCATCTTGTCGGTTACCGAGCGGCCGGCCATGGCGATCCATGCGCCGATGCAGATCAGCACATTGCCGATCATGCCCTTGAAGAATGCCTGAATCAGCGTCTCGCCGGCCTTGCTCGTGGCGGTGGCGGCGATCTGCTCGGCGATGGCCCCATCGTGCATCATCGGTTGGCCGGAGGCGACCACCATGAAGGCCAATCCCCCGCCACCGATGGCGTTGGCCAGCAGGACCAGACCCCAGTTTCGCAGCAGCAACCTTCCGGGAATCTGCCTCGCCGCCCAGGTCATCACCAGCAGGACGTTGGTGGTAAACACCGCCGCGCCCGCGGTGAACGCGGCGAGGTAACCCATGGCAAACGCGACCCCGCCGAGGATTCGCCCGAGACCATCTCCGAGGGCGGGGTCGGCCACCATCAGCGTCTGGCCCATCGCACCAAGGCCGATCAGCCCGCCACCCACCATCCCGAGCATGATTTTGGTCAGCGCTGAAAGGTGTGCATTCTCGATGCCCTGTGTCTGGATGCGTTCGACGATCTCAGTCGGGGCGTAGGCATCGAGCCCGAACAGGCGGCGGGAAGTTTCGGTTGGCGTGGGGGATTCCATCAGGGCAAGCTCCGGGTAGCGGGGGGCCGTGTTGCGATATGCTAATCCGTGTTCCCCCTGATCGAAGGCGGCCAATGAACGGCCGGATCGTTCCCGGCCAGATGACAGGTGGTCGGGGCGCGAACCGGCTCACCCCTGCCGGCTGGTACCCGCGGCGGGGAGCCCCGCCCGTACCATGCCGTGGGCATACACGATGCCCCGGACCTCGGGAGTCTCCGATCATACCGTCCGCTGATGATGGAGCACCATTGTCTGAGGCATGATGTCCGTAGCCGCATCGTCAATCTTGAGGTGAGTATGGTTGGCAGAATGCGGCGGTGAGCTTAGAATCACCGCCTTCACAGGAGTGAAGATCGTGGCCGAATCACTGCTTTGCACACTGATTACACCGGACGCCCAGGTCTTTGATCAGCCGGTCGCCCACGCCTCCATCCCTGCCTGGGATGGCCAGATCGGCCTGTTGCCCCGGCGGGCGCCGCTGTTGGTGAAACTCGGCGAGGGCCTGCTGCGACTGGACCTGCCCGAGGGCCGGACGCAGTGGTACTTCATCGGCGGCGGGTTTGCACAGATGAAGGAGGATCGGTTGACCCTGTTGACGAGCGAAGCGGTCGCCGAGGAAGATGCCGACCGTAGCGAGGCTCAGGCGATGCTTGCCGAAGCCCAGGCGCGGCGGGCGCTTAGCGATGAGGAGGTGGCCGCGCGCGAACGCACCGCCCGCCGCGCACGCGCATTGATCGAGCTTGCCGGCTACAGGCGTGGTACGAGCCGAAGTTGAGCCGGTAAGCGGCGTT
>PUNN01000412.1 GCA_003552605.1 Phycisphaeraceae bacterium | reverse complement strand
GGATGATGGACTCCAGCGGCGTGGCGACGTCCTGATCATAGACGAGTCGTCCCCCGGGGAATGTTGGGTTTCCAAGCAAAGCCGGTTCCGTTTCCCCCAGAAAGTCTCGCACACCGAGCAACGAGCGACGGCTGTGGTTTCGCAAGGCGATTGCTCGAAGTAGTGAGCGAACGTAGCCAATGCGAGGGGATGTTCGAACCCGCAACATCTTTGCCATCGTGGGCAATGACTGTGGGACCTTTCTCACCCGGCCGTTACCCAGGCTGTAGACGCGGTACTGAATTCCGCGGCCGATGTAATCCATATTCGCGGCTCCGAAGAGGGCGATGGGCATGCCTATCGTTGAGGTGCTCCCCATGCGCTAGGCGCGCATCGGGGGGAGTTAAGGTGGACCCCACCTGGGGGGCTGCGGGCCGTCCCGGAGGGAGCCCGGAGGGCGACCGGAGGGACGGCCCGCAGCGTCGATGCGACCGGGGGGTCAGGCGGTCTGGGCCCCCTCGGCCCGCGCCCCGTACACCTCCGCCGGTGTACGGTAGTCCAAAGCCTGGTGCGGGCGACAGTGATTGTACAGCGAAAAGTACGCCGTCAGCCCCGCCCACGCGGCGGCCGGGTCCGCGTAGTCGCGTAGATACACATCCTCGTACTTGACACTTCGCCATAAACGCTCCATGAAGATGTTGTCGTAGACCCGGCCACGGCCATCCATGCTGATCCGCACGCCCGCCGCCTCCAACACGCCGGTAAAGGCCACGCTGGTGAACTGACTGCCCTGGTCGCTGTTGAATATCTCCGGCACGCGGCCGAGACTCAGCGCCCGCTCCAGCGCCGCCACGCAGAAGCTGGCATCCAGCGTCACCGACAACTCCCAACTGATCACGTACCGGCTGAACCAGTCCATGATCGCCACCAAGTATGCCCAGCCACGCTGCAGCGGGATGTAGGTGATGTCGGTGGCCCACACCTGATCGGGCCGGTCGATGCTCACACCGCGCAGCAGGTAGGGATAAACCTTGTGATCCGGGCATTTGCGGCTCAGTCGCGGCCGGGGATAGACCGGCTCCAGCCCCATCAGCCGCATCAGCCGTCGCACCCGCTTGACGTTGACCGCGTGGCCCTGGCGGGCCAACACCGTCGTCATTCGGCGCACACCGAAGTACGGCGTCTGCGTGAACTGCTGGTCGATCAGACGCATGAGCTGCTGGTTGCAAGACGACTCGCCGCTGGGCGCATAGTAGTGGCTGCTGCGCGGCAGGCCCAGCAGCTCGCACTGGCGGCTGATCGACAGGTCGGATTGGTCCGGCTGAATGCATGTCCGCTTCTGCTGCAGGGTCAGTTGATCTCGAGCTTTTTTTTGAGCCAGTCCACCTCGACCTTGAGCCGGTCGATCTGCTGATAGAGCTGATCCACCAGTTCCTGCTGATCCGCCTGCTGCCGATCGCGCCCGTTGCTGAACACCGTCGGCGCTGCCTCGAGCATCTGGCGCTTCCACTGGCTGATCTGGTTGGGAGGTATTGTCAAATCCTGTGGATGGGCCGTGATCAGGCGGCCTGTTTTTCTCCGTCTTTGAAGGCGATGCCGGCGATCACATCGCTCAGCAACGCATGCCCGTTGAGCCGGCGCCATCTGGCCTGAGCCGACTGGGCCAGCTTGAATACCATCGTCAGCGTTGCAACCCGTGAGCCGCAGCCCTTGGTCTTGTCCGTCCGTAGCCGCACCGTCGCGAACATGCTCTCGATCGGGTTGGTCGTGCGCAGGTGCAGCCAGTGTTCGGCCGGGAAGTCGTAGAACGTCAGCAGCTCAGCGCGATCCTTCGCCAGGCACTCGACCGCCCCGGGATACTTCGCCTGGTAGGTCGCGATGAAGTGATCGAACGCCTTGGCGGCCTCTTTCCTGGTCTCCGCCATCCAGATCTGATGGAGGCGGTCCTTCGCCTCGCCGTGCAGCCGCTTGGGCAGCTTGTCCAGCACGTTGGCCGTCTTATGTACCCAGCAGCGTTGCGTGCGCGTGGCCGCGTACACCTGCGGCAGGGCCTTCCAGAAGCCCAGCGCCCCATCGCCGGTCGCCAGCTTCGGCTCGATGGTCAGCCCGCGGTGCTTGACGTCGCGCAGCAGGCTCAGCCACGACTGCTCGCTCTCGCGATACCCATCGGCCACGGCGATCAACTCCTTGCGGCCCTCGGCCGTGGCGCCGATCAGCACGAGAATACAGGTGCGATCCTCCTCCAGGCGGACGTTGAAATGCACGCCGTCGGCCCAGATGTAGACGTACTGCTTGTCCGACAGGTCCCGCTGTGACCACTGCTTGTACTCGCCTTCCCAGGTCTGCTTCAGACGCGTGACGGTGGTGGCGCTGAGCCCCGGGCAGTCGGGGCCGAGCAGGGCGTGCAGCGCCTCGTTGAAGTCGCCGGTGCTCACGCCCTTGAGATAGAGCCAGGGGATGAGGTGCTCGACCGACTTCGCCTTGCGCAGGTAGGGCGGCAGGATCGCGCTGGTGAAGCGTTCGCGCTGCGGCTCATCGCGGCGGTCGTGGACCCGGGGTGCCCGCACGTCGATGGGCCCGAGGCCGGTGACGACCTGGCGGGGCTGGGCGTAGCCGTTGCGCACCACCTGCCGGTGGCCGTTCTCGTCGGTCAGGTGGGCATGGTCGGCAATCCACTGCTCGACCTCGGCCTCCACGGCCTGGGTCAGCAACTGCCGCGCCCCCGCCCGCAGCACCTCGGTGAGCGGGTCGGCGGGGGGCGGCCCGGCCGCCTCGGCGGCGTTGGAATCCGTAGTTGGAAAGGTCATCGGTTCGGTGGTAGCGTGATTCATGGTGGCGTACTCCTGCCCGTGTGGGGCCTTGTGGGTTCTTGGGACGGACCCAAGGTACGCCGCCTTTTTCATGGCGTCATCCACAGCTTTTGGTTATACCTCAGCAGCACGAGATAGCCACCATCGATCGAGTCCAGGAAACGGCAGGGGCGCTCTCAGCGGCGCCGTCGCAACAGGACGAGCCCACCGAGGCCGAGCAGGCTGAGGCTGGCCGGCTCGGGGATGAGTGTCAGCATCGGTCCGGAGCCGCTTTGCGGTCCCTTGAATGAGAGCAAGTTGGTGGCATCGGCGGCTTCGAGCTCGGGCGCGCTCAGCAGCAACGAGAGGTCCGATTCGTCCGCGATCGCCTGTCCCACCGCGGCGAGCAGCGGCTCGGCAGTGAACACGAGTTCAACGTCATCGCCGAAGGCGCTCACGTCGACCTCGATGGTGGCGATGGGGTCCGGAAGGAAGTCGCCGCCGGGGTTGGTCCATGGCTCACCGCTGGCCGCGTTGGTCCACGTGGCTTGTGCGGCATTGAAGGGCCGGGTCAGTAGATGAAGATTCAGTGTGGTCAGCCCAAAGTCACCGGTGCTGCCGGCACTGCGGCCGTTCAGTGTCAACGTCGCCGCCGGTGGCGTGAGGCCGACAAGGCCGGAAAGATCGAACGCCGTCAGTGCCCGCCGCGCGTGGCCGCCACCATCGCGGCCGATGAACAGCGGATCGCCGGTCTCGATGCCCCGCTCACCCGACTCGATCCAGGTGCTTGCCACCTTCTCGCTGCCTTCGAGGGTGATGATCTCGGCTGATGCCGTGGAAGCGTGGGCGATGATGATAACAACGGCAACGGCAGCGCAAGCCTCGACTGCTTTGATCCTGATGCCGAGCGGAAGTGGGAATCGGGACATCTGCTAACTCCTCTCTGGATAGGGGTAGAATGCGCTTGCCGAATGCCCCTCGACGTGGATGGGCTCGCCAGTCACATCTCGCCGACGATGCCGCGCAAACGCAACGACACGGCCGCTAGAAAGATTATAGGCCATGAACACCCGACCTGTCAGGATCGAGGGCAGTCGCCCGGGCAAACGGGTGACCGCTCGCAGCCCCCCAACCTACATGTGTTTGCCCCGGAGTCACGTGACTCCTTGTTGAACGCGGCGGGGCCGGCGCTTACTTGGCGAACTCGACCGTCCGCATCTCGCGCAGCACGGTGACCTTGATCTCGCCGGGGAAAGTCATCTCCTCACTGACACGCTTGGCAATATTTCGCGCGATTACGAGGCAGTTCTTGTCGTCGACATGGTCCGGGTCCACGATCACGCGGACCTCGCGGCCGGCCTGGATGGCAAATGCCTGCTGGACCCCTTTCTGGCTGGTGGCAATGCTTTCAAGCTCCTCAAGGCGCTTGATGTAGCGCTCGAGCGTCTCGCGCCGGGCGCCGGGCCGGGCGCCGCTGATGGCGTCGGCGGCCATCACAATGGCCGTGTAGGGGCTTGTGGCGGGGATGTCGTTGTGGTGGCCACCGATGGCGTTGAGCACTTCTTCACGCTCGCCGAATTTCTTACAGAACTCCATGCCGATGGCCGGGTGGCCGCCCTCGGCCTCGTGGTCCATGGCCTTGCCGATGTCGTGGAGGAATCCGCACCGCCGCGCGAGCGCCCCGTCGAGCCCGAGCTCATCCGCGATCACCTGGCAAAGATAAGCCACCTCCATCGAATGCCGCAGGATGTTCTGCCCGTAGCTCGTGCGGTAGTAGAGCCGGCCCATCATCTCGCTGACCTTCGCTGGCAGGCTCTGGATGTTGGCCTCGACGGAAGCATCCTTGCCGTGCTTGATGACCCGCTGCTGCATCTCCTTGGTGATCTGCTCGACCACCTCCTCGATGCGGGTGGGGTGGATGCGGCCATCATCGATCAGCTTCTGAAGGGTCTCGCTGGCAATCGCCCGGCGGATCGGGTCGAAGCAGGAGACCACCACCACGCCCGGGGTGTCATCGACGATCACGTCGACCCCGGTTGCCTTCTCGAACGCCCGGATATTGCGGCCCTCCCGGCCGATGACGCGGCCTTTCATGTCATCGGAGGGGATGGCGATGGCGCTGACCGTGCCGTCGGTGGTGTGCTCGCTGGCGTAGCGCTGGATCGCCTGGAGCGTGATGCGCATTGCCTTCTCGCGGGATTCCTCCTCGGCGAGTTGAAGATTGCGCTGGATGATCTGCGCCGCCTCGTGCTGAACCTCCCCCTCGATCTGCCTGAGGCACTCGCGACGGGCCTCGTCCTCGCTCAGGTTGCTCAGCCGCATCAGCGTCTGCTTCTGCTCCTGGTAGTGCCGTTCATCGGCCTCCTTGCGTTCGGCGATCAGCCGTTCGAGTTCCTCCTCCCTCTCAGCCACGACGGCCTCGCGCTTCTTGACCTGGTTGTCGAGATCGTCGAGGTAGCGTTCCTTGGTGGTCAGCGTGTCGAGTTTGCGGTCGAGGTTGTCCTCTCGCTTGTTGAGGCGCTGCTCGGCCTCCTTCATCTCCGCCCGCTCGGCGTTGAGCTCGCGCTCGAAGGCCTCGCGGCGGCTGGTCAGCTCATCGCGCACATCGAGCTCGAGCTGCTTCTTCAGCGTTGCCGCTTCTGCCTTCGCGTTTTCGACAAGTCTTGAGGCTTCCTTGCGGGCCTCGCTGAGTGTCTGCGCCCCGAGCGTGCGCGCCAGCAGCATCCACAGCACCACGCCGACCACCACCCCGCCGATACCCACACCAACGGTCAGAAGATCGGCCAGGACAGGGATCGGGTAAGCCATGCACAAAACCCCTTTCTAGGCCGCGGCAGCGGCCGGTACAGGGGTACGTGCCGAAAGAGAGGACGATCAGCGGTGGATCGACGGCTGACAGTCAGGCAAAGGCTCCAACCCACGCACAGCCCACGCCGGGCGAGGCCGCGGGCACAGAGCCGAAGGAACCCAGAACTCACAGAACCTCGGCGGTCCCGACCGGGTCGGGATGCGGTCCGATGCGCCCACGGGGCGCAACAGATTAGCGCGGCACCTGCCTCGTCGGGCGATGCGGGGTGCCGGTGCAGCACAAGGGGGCCGGTTCATTGGCCAGGCGTCAGGCATCGTCAATCTATCCCCGCTGCCGGCGCTTCGCCGGCGGCGCGGCCGGCGCCATCCCGCGCGGGACAGCCACCGGTCTGATCGGTCACGGCAGCAGACCTCTCGGGTCCGGCACGTACCGGGTAAGCTGATCGTCAGCGTCGGATCGTGGCATGGTCCAGTCACACCACCGAGCCGCACTCACGAGCCGGAGTCCTCCACTCGCCGCACGGCGATTCGCCTGCCGGTGGCCAAGGCCGGGGCCAATGGCACGCAAGTGGATGGATTCGGCCACGTTAGAAACATGCTAACCCGCCCCGGCGCTCCCCGTCAAGCCGAACCGTGCGTCAGGTGAACATTCTCAACTGGTGCGGCTCGAGGCTCAGTTTGCTCACCGGCTGGTCCACAGGGATGGGGTACCGCCCGGAGAAGCAGGCCGTGCAGTAATGGCCCGGGGGCTGCGACACACAGGAGAGCATCCCATCGAGTGAGAGGTAGTGGAGGCTGTCGACCCCGAGGTAGTCGCGAATCTGATCGACCGACCGCTCGTTGGCCACGAGCGTCTCGGGGTCGGGAAAGTCGATGCCAAAGTAGCAGGCATTGCGGATCGGGGGGCAACTGATCCGCAAATGGATCTCGCGGGCACCGGATCTGCGCAGTTGCTCCATCTTGCCGCGGGTGGTGGTCCCGCGCACGATCGAATCGTCCACCACCACCAGGCGCTTGTCCTTGACAATGTCGCTGATGACGTTGAGTTTCAACTGCACCGCCGCATCCCGCTCATCCTGCTCCGGCCGGATGAAGGTGCGGCCGACGTAACGGTTCGGGACGATGCCCTCGCGGTAGGGGATGCCGCTGCCCATGGCGTAGCCGAGCGCCGCGGTGCGGCCCGAGTCGGGCATCGGCACGACGTAGTCGGCCTCGACGGGGGCTTCGGCCGCAAGCGCGCGGCCGAGGCGCTCCCGGACGATCTGCACCGTGTCGCCGAACAGGTGCGTGCTCGGGTTGGCAAAGTAGACGTGCTCGAAGATGCACAGCGCCGGCCCCTGGGCATCGGCGAACCGTCGGCTGGCCACGCCGCTGTCCGAGAGGGTGACGATCTCGCCGCGCTCCACCTCCCGCTCGAAGCGGGCACCGAGGGCGTCAAGGGCGACCGTCTCGCTCGCCACGCACCAGTGGCCCTGCTTCGTGCGGCCGAGCACCAGCGGCCGCCAGCCCCAGGGATCACGAACCGCCTCGATGCGGTCGTGAAACAGGAACACCAGGCTGTAGGCCCCCTGGAGGTGCTGCAGCGCCTCGTTCAGTGAATCGGCCTTGCTGGTCTGGTGAGCGGCCAGCAGGTGGATGATCACTTCGGTGTCCGTGCTGGTGTGGAAGATGTGCCCGCGCTGCTCGTACTGATTGCGGAGCAGGTCGGCGTTGATCAGATTCCCGTTGTGGCCGAGCGCCACCTGCCCGCCGATGTAGTCGCGCAGCAGCGGCTGGGCGTTGCAGGCGCGGTTGGACCCGGTGGTGGAGTATCGGTTGTGGCCGATGGCCGCCTTCCCCTTGAGCTGGCTGAGGATGCTCGGGGTGAAGACGTCGGCGACAAGGCCCATCCCCACATGGGCATCTAGCCGCTGGCCATCACTGACCGCGATGCCCGCTGACTCCTGCCCGCGGTGCTGCTGGGCGTAGAGGGCGATGTACGCCTGGTGGGCGCTGTCCGGTGCCCCCCAGATGCCGAACACACCACACTTGTGTCTGGTTTCGCTATCGATCATGCCGATGCAGCGCTCGCGGGAGGGTAAAGACTAAGCCTATCGCGACGCCCGGGGGTGGTCAAACACGGACACGCACATCTGATTTGGGGGATAACCTGAGTCGCAGGCAGGAAAGGCGCGGCATCCCGGGTGGCATGGTCAGCGGCCTTTCCGGGGGTCTTCAGCCCGATGGCCATGCACGTCCGCGGGGCCCCCGGAACCCTCGGGGCCGCATCGCCATCGGCTGCGCCCCCGGAGCCCCCCGGTGCCTTCCGGACGCCGCTGGTGCCGCCAGCCAGCCTTCGCTGGATACAAGAATCCGCGCCGACCCCAAGTCGGCTTTCAACTTGCAGTGTACGGTAGGATCGACTTGCCGGCGTACCAGTACGGAGGGGTGATGGACAAGCCGTGAACGACTTGCCTTCAGTCAATCTAACTGGGATGTCGTGACGAGATGGATGATATTGCAGGGGCTGGATATCCAGAAACCCGAGAGGTCATCCGGCAATGGCTCGATCTCATCGCGGCGTGTACATCCGTGAGCGGGAAGGTATGTAGCTGCCTGATCGAGGTCATCTGTCGCTATCTCCAGCCAGAGTTCCGCCTGACTGAGCGAGGCCACGCAGTCGATCCACAGGACCTTGTCGCCGAATGCGAAGCGGACCGATGTCGTGCTGCTCGATGCCGCTTCGGTGATCTGCGGCAGGCCGAGCACATCGCGGTAGAAGGTGATGGTCGGCTCGTATTCGTGGGGCGGCACCTTCATAGCGATGTTGCGGCCGGGCGTGAAGTTCGGTTTCATTGAAAGGCTCCCTTCGGCTGATCGTGAGGCCATCCGGGCTCAGGCCCCAGCGGTCGCCGCCTCACCTGCCCGTTTCGCCTCACGGCAGGCTTGATCATTCCGGCCCGAACGAGCCAGTGCCGCCCGGTCAGCGCAGGTTCAGCGTCGCCACCGCAATGACGGCGAGGATCGCGCTGAGCAGCCAGAAGCGCACCACCACCTGCTGCTCGGTCCAGCCGAGCAGGTGGAAGTGGTGGTGGATCGGCGCGCAGCGGAAGATGCGCTTGCCTCCCGAGACCTTGAAATACCCCACCTGCATCAGCACGCTCAGTGCCTCGATGACGAAGATGCCGCCGATGATCAGCAGCAGAAACTCCTGCCGCACCACCACCGCGATGTAGCCCAGCAGCCCGCCCAGGGGCAATGACCCGGTGTCGCCCATGAACACCGCGGCGGGATGGCAGTTGAACCAGAGAAAGCCCACGCAGGAGCCGGCCATCGCCCCGGCCACGATGGCCAGTTCTCCGGACTTGGGGATGTAGGGGATCAGCAGCCACTTGGCCAGGTTCTCGGCGCCGGCGATCAGCGCCAGCAGCGTGAAGGCAAAGGCGCAGATCGCCATGATCCCCGCCGCGAGCCCGTCCATGCCATCGGTCAGGTTCACCGCGTTGGAAGAGCCGGCGATGACCATGACGGTGATCAGCACGAAGGCCATTGACGGCAGCACGATCAGGCTTCTTGAGACCTCGAAGCCACCGAGCTGCTCGTTGAACTCCCACGTCTTGAGAAACGGCAGGTTCAGCGCAAAGGCCATCTGCCGGCCGAGTTCATCGTTGTTCATCCCGTGATTGTGAATGAACAGCCCGAGCACGACGGCCAGGCCGAACTGGAACAGCAGCTTCTCATGCATGAACAGGCCCTCGCGCGAGCCGGGCCGACGCTGGGCACCGATGAGCTTGAGATAGTCATCCACCCCGCCGAGGGTGCCCAGCCACAGCACACACAGGATGGCCATGTGGACGTAGAAGCTGCTGAGGTCGGCCAGCAGCAGCGTGCTGGTGAAGATCGCCACGGCGATGAGGATGCCGCCCATCGTCGGCGTGGCGCGCTTGTCGTTCATGAGCTGGTTGATGTCAGCGCGGTAGAACTCGGGATGATCGCGCACTTTCATCGCCAGCAGCAGCCGGATGGTGCGGCGGCCAAAGAGTATGACAATGCCGAAAGCGAGGATCACCGCCAGCAGGGCGCGGAAATGCACGTAGGTGAAGACGCGCAGAAACCCGAAGCCGTTGGATTCCAGCCAGGGCAGATTGGGCTCGATCAGGTTGAAAAGCAAAGCGTTGCGTTCCCGAAGCGGACCGGCTGCTGCGAAGGCCACCGGTCGGTTTTCAGCGTCCATGCTTCACCCGGCGGCCGCAACCGCGTTTTCGGGCGACACTTGACGGTGCCGATGCATGCCCCGCCCCTCACACCGCACCGCGGCGCCGGTCTTTATCCCGGCACGGCACGGGGGATGAGCCGGGTGGGCCTCAGCGCGGCCAGCAGGCGGCAGCGCCCCGTCCGCGGCCCTGTCTGCCGCACGAGGCAGCCACCCCGGAACATCCGATCATACCGCGCGGCGGGGCGGGCGCGGCGAGCAGCACAGCCGTTCCAACGTATGCTTCCCGCCATCCGGCCTTACGCACGCGCCATCAACCGGCCGCGGATCGGCTCGACCAGCCGTTCGAGGCCGATCCCGCGTGATGCCTTCAGCAGCACCGCATCCCCCGGCATGACCACCGCGGCCAGGTCATCCACGGCCGCCTCATCGAGCCTCTCGTATTGCCGTAACTCCATGTCGGGTCGCCACCGGCGGGCTTCTGTCATGGCCGTCGCCGCATGGTTTCCGATGAATGCTGCCGCATCCACCGCCGGCCGCGACTCACCGCTGCATGAGATCGTCGCGATGCGGTGCCCGAGTTCTCGATGCGCTGTCTCAGCCATCTCGCCCAGCTCGAGCATATCGCCTAGGATGGCGATGCGCCTTCCTCCCGGACTGGGCGGGGGTTGATTGGCGAGTAGCTCCAGCCCCGCGGCCATCGACTCAGGGTTGGCGTTGTAGGCATCGTTTATCAGCACGATGGCCTGCTCGCCTGTACCCACCCGCTCGATCACGCCGCGCATCGACGCCGGCTGCGCTGCGGCGAGCGCAACGTGCATGGCCGTTTCCTCGACATCGGCCCATGCCGCCACCTCCAGCGCCATCAGGGCGTTACGCACGTTGTGCAACCCGGGTAGCGCCAGATGGAACCGCTTGCCATGCCACAGGAACTGCATCCCCACGTTCTCGCCCCTCATCGGGTCGGCCCCGCCCGAGCCGGGCTTCGGGATGGGGGCGATCCGCGTCCCCTCGGGCATGCCCGCCGCCTCAGCCGCGGCCACCTCCTCTTGCGGCAGCACCGCCAGCGGGGGGGCATCGGGTGTTGCCTGCAAGTGCTCGAGCATGCTCAACTTCTCCCTGCGCACCGCCTCCACACTGCCGAACGCCTCAATGTGTGCCCGGCCGATGTGGGTGACCACGCCGACGTGCGGGCGCACGAGGGCCGAAAGGTCGGCGATCTCGCCGGGATGGTTGGTGCCGATCTCGGCCACGAGGTACCGGTCGTGGGGTTTGGCCGATAACAGCGTCAGCGGCACGCCGATGTGGTTGTTGTAACTCGCTGGGGCTTGACGGGTCGGCGCCGCGCGGCTGAGCAGGTCATGGATGAGCATCCGAGTGGTGGTTTTGCCGCAGGAGCCGGTGACCGCGACGATCCGCATTCCATCATGGACCCGCTCATCCCGCCACGCCGCGGCCAGTTGATGAAGCGCCGTGATCGTGTCTGCAACCAGTAGCACCGCCGCGCTGCCGGCGGACGGCAGCGGGATTTCCCGGCTCACGATCACCATTGCTGCGCCGGCCCGCACCGCCGCGGGCACAAAGTCGTGACCATCGAAGCGCTCTCCCGGGATCGCGAGGAAGACCTCGTCCTCGGTGAGGCTGCGGGTATCGGTGCCGAGCCCACGCAGGTCGATCTGCCACGATGGCGGTTGCAGGAACCGCCCGCTGGTGATCTGCTGCATTCGCGCGGGTGTCCAGAAGGGTGGGGCCATCATGAAGCCGTTCCTGCGCTGCGATGCGGGGCATCCGCTGCCACCGCACACCGCCTGCGAAGCGCGTTCGCCGCCTGCTCGCGGTCGTCAAAGTGGGTGCGCTCGGTGCCGATGATCTGGTAATCCTCATGTCCCTTGCCGGCGATGAGCACGATGTGCCGGGGGCCGGCGGCGGTGATGGCCTTCTCAATGGCCCGCGCCCGGTCCGGTTCGACGTGAACAGTTTCACCGCTGGCTGCCCCGGCAGGCAGGCCGGTGAGGATATCGTCGATGATCTGTTGCGGCGGTTCGGTCCGCGGGTTGTCACTGGTGATGTAAAGCTCGTCCGCCAATCGGTTTGCCACCGCGGCCATGCGTGGCCGCTTCGTGCGGTCGCGGTCACCGCCACAACCAAAGACGACCGAAAGTCGCCCGGACTCCGACAGCAGCGGCCGCAGGGCGGTCAGCACGTTGTACAGCGCATCATCGGTGTGGGCGTAGTCGACCAGCACGGTAGGCGCGGCCTCATCGCCGGGGATGAAAACCGGCTCGAGGCGCCCGGGCACGATGCCGGCCTCTGCGAGAGCCCCGCACAGGCCGGTGGCGTCGAGTCCCCGTGATTCACACACCGCATCAGCCGCGGCGAGCGCGAGCAGCGCATTGCTCACGTTGTGGCGGCCAAGCAGCGGCAGCGACACTTCATCGCGGCCGCGAGGGCT